>JAGXSQ010000125.1 GCA_018333395.1 Dethiobacter sp. | reverse complement strand
CGCGCGATATTCCTTTTGGCCTTTCTGTTTATACATATCAGGAAGTATTACAGGGCGCAAGAGATGAAGCAGAGTTTCAAACACTTAAAGGTTGCCTTTCTACGCAACATATCTACTATCTTGAACAAGAAGTCGCAACTTATGAACAGGCGGCCCTTATGTTTTTTAACTTACGCCGCAAAGGAATCACCACACGAAGCACACTGGACATGTTGATCGCCCTGACAGCCATAAAAAACAATTTAGCTTTGCTGCATAACGATCGGGATTTTGACACAATAGCCGGGCATATGCCTGAGCTAAGAATACTGAATGCTTTGTAAAGCTGTACACGCCTGCGGCAGCAGATGATAAGCCGGGTTAGTGGTTTTTAGATTGCAGGCGCCGATCAATCACCCGGCGAGACCGGCTTGCGTGTTAAACGACGGCTGTCCTCTGAGCCGCCGCCGATTCCAGGCTTTGGTAAAGCCGGTAATCCAGCCGGGGGAACAGGTTATCGTATGCTTCCAGCTCTTTCAGCCAGGCGCCATCAATGTTTTTCTCCTGAATCATCCGCGACAGCGTCCGGAAATGGACCAGATGTCCCTGCAATCGTTTAAGCGCATATTCCACCATCGTGCCTGAATTCATGATAAAGGGCCAGTCGCTGCTCTGCGCCAGCAGTAGCTCCCGTGCGGCCTGATTCAAGGCCCGCCTGAGCAGATCATCCGCCTCGGGGTGCTCTGTGGCCAGGATCACCATCTCCTCCGCAGCCCGGTGCAGATGGCGGTAGGTCCAGTCATTGGTCCTGTTCAGCCAGACTTCATTGTGCCCTTTATCGCCCCAACTGGAGGGGTTAGGAGTGGCCGTCTGCAGCGGGTAGCCTAAGTCCAGATAATCACCAGGCGTGATCATCTTTACCGTGGATTGATCATAAGCCATCTTGCGGCAGAGATAATCCAGCCATAGCGGACCTTCAAACCACCAGTGGCCGAACAGCTCCGCGTCGTACGGTGAAACGATGATTGGCGGACGCCCCATAATTGAGGAAAGATAGCGCACCTGCTGCTCCCGATTGAACATGAAGTTGCCGGCATGCCGGGCGGCCTTCTCCATGGCTTCTTTCGGGCGGTACGGCTCTTTGTACTCCAGCCCTTTGCCGGTGATCCGATAATACTTGATTCCGCTGTCGGTGCGCAACCCCGGCGGGTGCAAGTAGGCGCCGATCGTTTCCAAAGGCAGGTCGTATGCGATATCGCGGTAGAACTCGCGGTAGCTGTAATCTCCCGGATATCCTTCCTTAGCGCTCCACACCTGCTTTGAGGTCTCTGAATCACGGCCGAAGACGGCCACGCCCGCAGGGGTAAGTATGGGGCTGTAAACAGCGTACTTTGGACGGGGCGTGGCATAAAGCACCCCATGGGTGGCGGTGATAAAATACTGCGCTCCCAACTCTCCCAGAATTTCCTCTAATCCCTGGTAGTAAGCGCATTCGGGGATCCATATCCCGCGGGGCGCTTCACCGAACAGTTCGGCGTGGTAGCGCATCGCGTTGGCCGCCTGGGCGTAAACAGATTCCGGCTGTACTGCTAAAAGCGGCAGGAAACTATGGGTGGAAGCGCAAGTGATGATCTCCAGGTAATTTTCTTCAGCCATCCGGCGAAAAGCGCCTGCCAGGCGGCCGCCGTAGCGGTAAAAATACGCGGCCGCCGCATCGAAGTGCCGCCGGTACATACGGGCCAGAGGTGCAAAGTTTTCATCGCCCGTTGTGCGCTCTTCTTCCAGGCGGGCCAGGTTTTGCAGGCGATCCAGGTAATGACCGTAGCGCTCCCGTAAAAGCGGATCTTCCATCATCGCTAACAAGGTAGGCGACAACGAAAATGTCAGCCGGCATTCAATCCTGTCGTCGCGCATCTTCTCCAGGCACATCAGAATGGGAATATAACATTCGGTAAGAGCCTCAAAAAACCATTTTTCTTCCAGGGAATATTTATATTCCGGATGGCGAACATAGGGCAGATGGGCGTGCAAAATAATACTTAAAAAACCTTGTGCCATAAAAATAAAAACCCCCTTTGCTCTAGATGTCTGAAAGACATCTAATCTTTACACATGAGACAAGTTTTTGGTCAAGCAAAAAGCAAACTAAGACGCGGTTTGTATAGCCGATTTGCTCAAGAGATCGCCGATGGCCAAATCAACCTCACGCAGGGCATGGGCAAGGGACTTAGGCATTACAAACTCAGGTTTAGCGTCGATCGCCCATGATGTTGAAGGCGGAGGCTTTTTCCTGGGCCACACCGATGAAGACTATTCCTTCATCGGCCGTAAATTTACGGCGATACTCTAAGGCAATGTCATCTTTGCGTTGCCCGCGTTTGAACGCTGCACTCTATGTTTGATCAGAAATGTGGCGAGTTGACCGCCAGTCTGAAGCGTTGGAATATAACCGTTAAGGTAGATACGGTCTATACACTTAACTTCCAAGGTAACATGATCTTTTAGTATTTCGGCTACAGTTGGCATAGGCCGCACCTCCTTAAAGTTGGTGATATTTTCAACATCACTTGTCTGAAACCCTTTTGCCACGTTTCTGTGGTGTTTATGAACTTAGCTCTAGCTGATCTCGCACTCGTCGGTTTGAGGCGAAGTTTCGCTAGTTATTGGGTGTGCTGTTTGCGACGCCGAAAGATCTCCGGTGAACTGAGGTGGTAGAGAGAGAGGCGGCGGTACAGTTTGCGGGCTTTCCAATCGGGCAGCTGCCAGTCTTCGTCGATTATGTCGCTCAAGCCGTCCCGCGCTGTGCGCACGGCGTTGGAGCAAAGCAGCGGGATAAACGCTCCGCCGGGCAGACGCCGGCCCAGCTCGACGTGATAGAGCCGGTCCGCTGTGGGCACGCTGATATACCAGCTGTCGCTCTCTTCCTGAAGGGTGAGATCGTGAAAGTTTTCCACCATTTCTTCCCGGTGCCATTGGTGCATGCAAACACGCAGCTGAAAAGAGGACTTAAGCCAGGTTTCTTCACCCCATTCACAGATCAGTTTTTCGCGGGTAGGCAGGCTCAACTCCCAGTAGGCATATAACCAGTAAGGATCCCGGGGTAAGATCACCAG
>JAGXSQ010000124.1 GCA_018333395.1 Dethiobacter sp. | reverse complement strand
CAGCCGCTTGCTGCAGGAGCAGAAGAGATACTTTATTGTCACGTAACACCGGACGATGTACCCGAGATAATCGACAAGTCGATCCACGCCGGCGATGTGATCGAGAGGTTGCTTTACCACGATCCAGCGACTGGTCATGTCTACCGGGATTCTCACGAGATACCTTTCTATGCCAAGCAAAAGCGCATAACATTGGCAGATTGCGGCCGCATCGAGCCGGAAAGCATTGAAGAATACATTATGCACGGCGGCTACACAGCTGCGCGGAGCGCGATCACGCAGATGACGCCCGAGCAAATCTGCGACGAAATTATGACCTCCGGTCTGAGGGGACGCGGTGGCGCCGGCTTCCTGACAGGTAGAAAATGGCAGATTACGCTTGCGGCTAAAAGTGACACCAAGTATATTATATGCAACGCGGATGATGGCGGTCCAGGCGCGTATATGGACAGGAGCACCATGGAGGGCGACCCGCACAGAGTGCTTGAGGGAGCGATCATCGCCGCCTATGCCACTGGCGCAAGACACGGTTACTTTTACATTCGGACCGAATATCCATTTGCGCTGGTACGGATGCAAAAAGCAATAGACAGCGCTCGCCAGGCTGGTTTACTGGGTAAAGCCTTATTTGGCAGCAATTTTAGCTTCGACTGCGAGGTCGTGGAAAGCGCGGGGGCATTTGTGTGCGGTGAGGAGACTGCTGTCCTGGCATCAATCGAAGGCCGGCGCGGAGTGCCCAGGGTCAAACCCCCGTTCCCCGCACAAAACGGCCTATTCGGAAAACCAACGGTGATCAACAACGTCGAGACACTCGCCACGATTAGAGAGATCGTTGCACATGGCGCAGCTGCATTCCGGAAGTATGGAACGCCGCAAAGCTCGGGCACGAAAACTTTTGCCTTGGCAGGGCGAGTTGTATATACTGGGCTGATTGAGGTCCCATTTGGCATAACGTTGCGAGAGATAGTCTATGACATTGGCGGCGGCATCCCGGACGGGCGGAAATTCAAGGCTGTTCAAATTGGTGGCCCTTCCGGCGGTTGTCTCACCGTAGAACACCTTGATATGCCTCTTGATTTCGAGAACCTTTTGCGCGTGGGTGCGATGGTGGGTTCCGGCGGGATAGTGGTGATGGACGATTCGACCTGCATAGTTGAGGTAACCAGGTTTTTCATGCAGTTCATGCAACAAGAATCATGCGGCAAGTGCGTACCCTGCCGCGAGGGCACAAAGCAGATGCTCGGTATCCTGCAAGATATTGTTGACGGTAAGTCGCAACCCGGCGACATCGAGCTGCTCGAGGAGACAGCGCGGGCGGTAAAAATCGCCAGCTTGTGTGGTCTTGGCAAGACCGCTCCCAATCCCCTAATCAGTACGCTCAAGTTGTTTAGGAGCGAGTACCAGGCACATATCGACCGACGCTACTGCCCCGCCGGCGTTTGCTCCGCGCTCAAGACATACGCGATAGACCCGTCGCTATGTAAGGGCTGTACTCGCTGCGCCATGAAATGCCCTGCCGGAGCGGTTGAAGGAGAGAAGCGCGAAGTTCACCGCATCAACGTGACAAAATGCACAAAGTGTGGTATTTGCGCCAGCCTATGCAAATTCCATGCCATATCCGCAGTTTAAGGAGGAAGACAGATGGACAAGGATACCAGCGCAACGACAGCCGGAATTGCGGCAAGTAATACACTGATCATCGACGGACGTATAGCAACAATAGAGCCCGAACGCAATCTTCTCGAGATCATTCGCAGTGCGGGGATAAATATGCCTACATTCTGCTACCACAGCGACTTAAGCGCATACGGCGCATGCCGCCTGTGTATCGTCGAAATACAGGGCAGCGGGATCGTCACGAGCTGCACGACAACCCCGGAGCCGGGGATGGTTGTCTACACCAACACGGCAAATTTGCGGAAAATCAGGCGGATCACGGTAGAGCTTCTTTTAGCCAGCCATGACGTAAGCTGCCCCACCTGCGCTAAATCTGCCTCATGCCGGTTGCTCGATCTGACCGTTCGCCTCGGTGTTGGCAGCGTACGCTACCGATCCAGAGGTCACAAGCTCCCCCTCGACAGATCCAGCCTATCGCTGGTGCGAGATCCCAACAAATGCGTTTTGTGTGGTGACTGCGTGCGGGTTTGCCAAGAGGTGCAAGGCATCGGTGTTTTGGACTTCGCTTATCGCGGGAGCAAGATTCAGGTCCTGCCGGCATTCGGCCAAGGCCTTGGAGAGGTGGAGTGCGTCAACTGCGGGCAGTGCTCTATCATCTGCCCGACCGGAGCACTGACGGTGAAAAACGACGTGGAGCGGGTATGGCAAGCCTTACATGATACCTCTAAACTAGTAGCAGTCCAGGTCGCTCCTGCTGTCCGGGTTGGGATTGGAGAGGCCTTCAACCTTACGGCCGGCGAAACGTACATCGGGCAGATCACTGCAGCGTTACGCCATATGGGCGCGTCATACGTCTATGACACCGCGTTTGCCGCAGATCTCACCGTGCTTGAAGAAGGAACAGAATTCCTAAAGTGCTTCCGGTCGGGTGAAAGACTTCCCCGGTTCACAAGTTGCTGCCCGGCGTGGGTCAAATTAGTCGAACAAAGATATCCTGACATGCTCGGAAACCTGAGCTCCTGCAAAAGCCCGCAGCAGATGTTTGGTCGCTTGATTAAACGGGAGCTCGCCCAAGTGTCAGGCAGATCTGCCGACGACATTTTCATTTTAAGTATTATGCCTTGCACCGCCAAGAAGTTTGAAGCTGCCAGGGCCGAGTTTTCAAACGGGGGCAGGCCGGACGTGGATGCGGTCATCACAACACTGGAGTTTGCACAAATGATACGAGAGGCAGGGCTCAATTTCGCATCGCTGGAGCCGGACAGGCTGGATATGCCTTTCGGGTTTAAGAGCGGCGCCGGTGTCCTCTTCGGCACTTCGGGTGGCGTATCTGAGGCAGTACTCAGGTTTGTCGGCGAAATTATAGCCAGGCGTTCACTTAATCCGGTGGAATTCCATCAGGTGCGCGGTCTTGACGACACGAGGGAGGCTTTGCTCGATCTCGGCGACGTTAAGTTATCGGTTGCAGTGGTTTATGGGCTCGCCGCGGCTCAGAGCTTGGTCGACCACGTCCGTGCAGGACGGAAGCACTACGACCTCATTGAGGTCATGGCCTGCCCCGGCGGCTGTATAGGTGGGGCCGGGCAGCCCTACATGAGGGATAATATGGCTCACGCCGCGCGGCAGCAGGGGATTTACAAGATCGATACGATGCTGCAGATGCATAAAAGCCAGGAAAATCCTTACCTCCAGCAGCTCTATACGAACGTCTTGCAGGAGCCCGGCAGCGATATTGCCCATGAGCTCCTCCATACGCAATACCGGCCACGTCGACGGACCGGAGCGTACGAAGCCGATTCGAACATGGGCGAAGGCAAAGGCGAAGGCACAGCCGTATGCATCGAGGTCTGCGTGGGCACCAACTGCCACCTTAAGGGGAGTCACGATCTGCTTCACAGGCTGATCGACCATATTGACGGCAGCAGCTTCGGTTATCTGGTCGACATCTACCCCACATTCTGTCATGAAATGTGTGATAAAGGGCCAACGGTACGATTAAATGATCACATCCTGGAGAGATGTACGTTCGAGATGATTGTCGGTAGGCTCGATTGCGAGTTGGAGCGGTTGGCAACCAAAGTGACCAATAAAGCGGGGACGACAGATGATAAAAGATAAGGCAACACCTGGGGATCACATTGATAGATCAGGTGAAGCACCGGCGCAGCATGCTACCTTGTGGACAAATGCGGCGCAGTGTCGTGACTGTAACAGGTGTGTGCGTGTCTGCCCCGTGAAGGCTATTCGTAAAGAGGGCGGGCAGGCGAGGATCTGCCC
>JAGXSQ010000123.1 GCA_018333395.1 Dethiobacter sp. | reverse complement strand
GGCCACTGCTACACCCTCATATTTACCGCCCTGGTCCAGTGCCAGAAACATGGGCTGCGTGATCGCACCAACGGGACGAATCATCTGGATGTAGAAAAGCCCCAGTTTGTTTCTGCGGGGGCGCGCTAGACCGTCTCTAAGCATCTTCCTCGCGTTTCCCGGTGTCGTCGGCATAAGCGGGGTACCGTCTATACTCACTACAGGCACTCTCGGTTGCTGTTGCATAAAGTATGGATACTCCTTTCACGGCCATTGCGGGCCGGTGATTGTCGCCTCGACGATGCCTGAAGAGCTTAACACGGTCTTGGCCGTGCGCGGCATTAAGCGGTTCTGCCTCACATAGTCCAGGCTTGCGAAATACCCGGAAGTGATTAGGTAGCTCTTCAGTGCCGCTGCTAAGGTGTATACCCTAACCGTCTAGTCGCAGTGTTACCCTCGCTCCCGCCAGAGCAAGCCCCCGGCTTTAGCCGTGGGGTCCGTGACTTCTATTTGGCTGGGGGGCGAGCCATGGTTTGTACCGCTGTTTGGAGACGACGCACACGCTCCGCGCCAGGTGGGTGCGTATATGAACCGTGCGTATCGTTACCTTCGCCGTAACGTATAATCGCTGAGGCTGCAGCAGCTGCGAATCCATGTGCAGCCGCAAACTGGTCTGCACGGTACTCCGAACGCCATTGAGCCTGCTTATTAATATATGTGCAACTATGGGCGAGAACATAGTCTACGCCTTGCAGTGTATAAAGAACGGGAATTGCAATCAGATTAACTAACGGCATATTGGCTGCAATACCCCAGACGAACCGTAATAGAGAAATCGGCAACAGCGCTAATTTGTAAGCACCGTAGAAAAGCCATAAAAGCGTATAAGTACGGTCATGCACTAAATGACCGATCTCATGGACCAGTATCGCTTGCCCGTCTTGTGTGCGAGCCCATTCGACGAATCCATCTGGGAGTAAAAGAGTGTTATCTGTTACATGTGGCCAAGCATTAGGCTTAGATGGGTACACTATCACACGGAAACGTTTTGGGTTATAGCCGCAAGACTTAACAACCTCAGACCAAATAGACAAAAGTTCTTTTTTTACTAAAGGGTTAGGTCTCTTGAAGCTGCTAAATCCGGCAATAGTAAATAATGCATATCGTGTGTGCAAAAATTTAACTGGCGGCAAAATACTAAGCAATATAAGTGTTGCACATATCATAAGAACTGCGGTATTAACATCACTGGGATGCAGAACATTACCCGAGGCTAGTACCCATGCAGCACCGTATATATAGGCCATATAGATAAAAGCAGCAAGAATTCGCACCAGGTATCGACCTCCTTAGATTTGCCGCCCGCTTTTTTAAGTAAATTATTTAACTAGCAACTGGGAAAGGAGAGATATCGAACCTTTTTGTTCTTACCTGCTTGCTGTTTGCTTTAAAAGTTGTCTTGATTATAAATCCCTCTAGTTCAGTAAATATAATTTTACCAGAGCCTTCCCGAACTTCAAACCCTGCTTCAGTTAATACGGTTTTTAATTCTTCTGTACTCAGGCTATCAAAGTATAGCCTTGCTTCCTTAAGATACTTATCCATTATCCTCACCCTTAAATAATTTTTTTTCTTCAATACATACATTATTCTTCAAGCATAATTCTACTCCATTTGGAATTTTTGATTTAAGTCTATACTCTCTGTCAATCCTACTATATGTGTAAGTCGCCGCTCTGATAATTAAATATTTGAATTTTGAACAAATATGGTTAAGCGTCTTTGCATCAAAATCTTCTCGATTCTTAACCATTACATCTAGCTTTCCTTTATGAGACATAGCAGGATACTTGTCTTATCAGAAGGATAACGTTGTTTTGCCCAGTATTCTGCGAGTTCTTGATTATCTTCGAAAAAATATATTCCGCTACCAAGCCAGGATATTACATCATTTTTTATATGAAAAGTAGTTCTTTTTATATTATTTGCATTTTTTTCTGATGTGCCATGATATCCGATAAAAGAAGCCATCCATTTATTTCCTTTTGATTATTTATTTACTTACCAAAATCATTCTATGCAAGCTCTTCGACAAAAAAGTGAATATCCCTCCTTTGTAAGTACACTTTTATTTTTGCCATAAGAAACCACCTCAACAATTCAACCAATACCCACACACCAACCACGTACCCCTCCCGCCAACCTACGGGAGAGGCAGCTCCCATTCGTCTATGCGCTCCGCACCGGCTGCGTCGCGCCAAGTGTGCGTGACCCAAATCGAGGTGCTCTCGGCAGAAAACTTACTGAATCGCAAGCTTGCCTCTCTCCGTTCAGCGTGGTCAGGTGAAAAATCATGGCTTTGCAAATTTATAAAATGACTAAACCGTGTCGCATCCGCCGGTGTCGCTTGTAACGTAACAGTGAAGGTGTCGCCAGGATGCACATGCCCAAACTGACGGTCTCTTTGTTGTGTGTTAATGTAGCGCTCGTCAGATATTATTATCCCTACACTATGACTAAGGTATGGCCGCGCACCGGAGTGCTCTGCAAGCGCGCGAACTGTAACAGTAGTCGGCTGCCCCGGCACAAATACCGGGGTGTTGACTAACTCCATGCGGATACTGTGGATGTCGGTACGGGGTTCCTGCATGAAGAGTTGGACGGTTATAGAAGTATAACTGCCCACATGAGGACTTGGATCTGGTGCAGTATTAATGTTCCCTACTTTGCCTACTATGAGTGCATAGCCGACATGCGTATAGGCGTTACCAAGGATATGTTTACGATGCCCTTTTGACTCCATAAGGTCACGATGAGACATATGTGGTTGATGTTGGCGAGTAATACGGATCGTTTCCGAAAAATTATGACTTCCTCCATTTGTACTTAAGTTTTCCGCAACCGAAACTGGTATAAGCGAGAAATATCCTTTCGCCATTTCTTGGGGCCAACCAAGCCGGGGGGAATAATGATCAAAATAACCATGCTTTATCATATCCATTGCTTTTTTTTCAGCCAATTTCGTTAGCGTTGGATGCACCTTAAGCGTGTGTACACCATGCCGTCTGCGATCCTCGTTAATTAAACGAATACCCTCATCATACAATTCACGCATAAAAACAGGGCCTGCGGCAGGTGTGGCTACTGGCGGTACCGGTGTGGCAGCGGGTGCGGCGACACGTGGTGACGGCGACACAGCCGGTTGCTCACGGGGCTGGGTGGTTTGGGTAGGCGGGTTCGGGGCGGTTGGGGCCGGCGCTGTTGAGCGCGCTGGAGCAGGTGGTGCCGCGACAATTGGCGGGGTTGTATCAGATGATGATGTATGTATTCCTACAGTCGCACTTTTAAAAAATGCGCCTGCATCAGTAACCATAGCCTGCACTGTAGCCATAGGATTATCGCGAAGCTTTGCCCAACTTGCACGCAAGACACTAGGCTGATCAGGCTCTAATGTTACTTCGTAGACAAGCGCCATGATCGAAGCAAAAACAAGCAGGCAGCCGATAAAAGTAACCAAAGAATATAGTCTTCGTTGGACTTTTCGCAAAGATACCATAAAAACAACTCCTGTCATAGATATTTTGGCGAGGAAACCCACGGTTTCAAGCGTGGGATGAATCGCCATTCCTCCTCTCAAATAGTAATGTGTTGGCCCGTTCTAATACCTGTAATTTCTTGTGACTGGCTGACGCGTGGATTTTTGTGCCGTTTAGTAATCGTAAATCAAAACATCCACTGGATCGCCTGCCGAATATGAAGCACTCTTGATTGTTAAAAATAACTTTATCGAATAACTGAAACCCATGAATATAGCGCGGCCCTTTGTTAGTCTTACGCTTCCCCTTTTTAGGGTTTGATTTGTGCAACTGGCGATTCTGTCCTCTTACCTGTTTTAACAGATACACATCGCTATTTGTTTTGGCCAGAGGATTACTACTGATACATCTGGCATCTACTGCATGTGACTTTTTTAAATTGTTTTGTATCCGCGTATGTTTAGTCAAATAACCATAAGTCAGACTAACATCAGCGTAAAGTTCTTCTAGTCTCCTGCAAAATGCCCAGCGCATAATCCCCATAAAAGTTGCGTCTTTAAAAGATTTTCCACGCTTGATGTCTAATTTAAGTGTGCCTTTGTGGTAATCTTTATGGCAATCTACACAAAGTGTAATTAGATTGCCCGGCGCATCCCCGCCCGTTTTTCGGCTTTCGATGTGGTGGACGTTCAATATTTTGTTTTTACAATCTTCTCTGCCTCGGCATCGGTGATTATCACGCCACAGCACATATTCCCTGACGTTCCAAAATCCCAATTGGTCGCCTTCTTGATAGTCTTTGCCTTGGATATCAGGATTTTTAATCTTTTGAATATCAAACTGGGCGACTTCAACGATTATCTTAGTTATGGGTAAAATCCGACAGATTAAGTTAATGGCCTTAATGTGCATCTGTATCTTGTTCTCTATAGATGGCGCTAACCAACCCTTCTTTTTCTTCCGGTTGAGAAACCGTGGCTGACGGTAACGGGTCTTGCGATTCCTTCTGCCACGGCGAAGTGATTTTCGGGTTGCAAGTAACTCAACGATGTCGTTTCTGAGTATAACTTCCGCTTCAAATAAAATTTCTTTTTCTGTGGTAGCCGATAATCCAACAATTTTACTGCCGGGATCGACGCCAAGCGTAATGTCTTGCTTCGTTTCGCCGGTAGCTGTAGTTAAACGAATCGTGAACGGGGTTCTGTTTACCACTTTTGCCTTATTTGTTTTGAGCAGTAGCCTTGCTTTTCGTGGAGTGCAAGGCATTAAGGGTTGATTCCTTTG
>JAGXSQ010000122.1 GCA_018333395.1 Dethiobacter sp. | reverse complement strand
ATCAGATGGTGGTGCGTATCCCTGTTGGGCCGCGAGCTTCACGATCACATCCCGACCCAAACGCTGCCACGGCACTTGATCAGCCACCTTACAAAAGACATGATCCACCATGTGAACCTTGGTCTCCTCCGCGTTCACTAGGGCAAACAGATAGCCCCTGTCCAGAGCTGCCTGACCAAGCCCTCCGGCAAGGACAGGACGAACCTGCTCTCCTAGCGGAACAGCAAATTTGACCACGGAGCCGCCCTCTTTCACAAAACTGTCCAGGTACTCGTGCTGCATAAATTGCAGCCATTCCCGGGTTTGCATTGAAGGCATCATTGGTCAACCTCCGTAAACCGAATTCCGTAGTAAGCAACAGACTCTCCGTCTGGTGCCATAAACTCGAAGATCGTCTTTGCCCTAGCCCCTTTGACGCCCGTGCTTGCCGGAAGGGAGAACTTGGCGCCGGATTTTGTTTGAGTCAACCCGCTGCGATCAAGGAGAAAAAGGTCGCGGCCAAAATCACTCCTGCTGTACTCCGCAGCAGCTCCTGGCGACAAGTTGAACGCTTTTAAAAAGGTGCGCGATTCAAGTATCTTACCATAGATCCTGTGGAGAGGAACCGTTGTGCCCACGCCATCCTTACCCTCCAAGATACGATATGCTAGATAAAGAGCTTCCAGAAAACGTTCGCTGGCTAGTCCAGGCTTCTTAGTTTGGTTCGCCTTGAGAATTGCTACCAGCCTGGACGGCCTGATGGTCAATACCTTATTTCGATCGATACTCACTGCGCGCTCGGCTGGGAGAATGCGGAGCACAGATGGGTATACCACCAGGCGCTCGTCTTGACGGCGGATCTGAAGCCCTTCAATTCCCGCCAAATTAAGGAGTTCCTGTTCGTACTCCTCCCGGAAATAGGCCTCTTCCGCTTCAGGGGTGAAGGGCCAAGCAGACCTTGTGTTGACGCCCTCCTGCCTCGCTGCATCCAAGGCTACGGTCAACCGCTCGGAGGCCTTCCGGATTTTTGCGATATCGCCGTCCTGGGCCGCCTTCTGAATCTGTTTCGCCAAGGTGACCATTACGCTGGATGCTTTCGCTGTAGCGGCAGCGGCTCGTTCGATATCAGCAAAACCTTGTTCAAATGTGTTCAAGAATATTCCCCCTATCTTGCTTTACTTCTGAATTATGCTAGCGAAACCAGAGTGCAGAGAGCAATCTTAGGCCAGTTTTTAAATAATCAAATCCCTCGGCTGTCTTTTCTCAAAATCTCCAGCAATTCCTCCCAGAAATCTCTGACTGTCTTAAAATATGACCTAATTTCTTCAGGCATTAAATAAAAATCTTCACCGGCTAAAGGCTTCAAAAGCTGTGTTGGAGGTGGGGCGTTTATCCTAAAATGATCGCTATGAGCACCGGGAGGAATAAATATCTCCGGCCTGCGCTTTTTTAGTTGAGCGCAGGATCTTCCGTCCGTATGCTTAACAGTGTTAGCGACTAAGCGAAGTTCATCTAGCTTGTCCCATGATAGGAACTTTTCTATATCAATCCCGTTTTGTTTTAGCCTTTTCGTTATCTCGCAAAGCTTAAGCAATTTTTCGTCATTTTCTTCATGAGGCTTTAACAATTCCCTTCGATGAATAACAAGCAAGTGTTGTTCAAAAAGATGCCAGATGCCGACAGCAAAATTGTTTAGCAGACCCTGCCGAATATCCATCATAATAATATGGTAGCTAACGCCTTCTTCTATGGCTTCCCCCGCCAGATCCGAGAGGTCATCATCATCCGGGTCCCCGGGCTGGCGGATCAGGCGCTCCCATTTTTCATTTGAAATCTGTTCAGCCTCGCTTTCAACTGCTTCAAAAGCAGGCAACACTTTTTCAAAAAAAGCTTTTTCTAAATGCTCATAATGTGGAATTATGACCTCTTGGATATACCCAGCCCAAAACAACGGATTTTGCATTTTTCGTCAACATCCCTACTAAAGAAAATAGAGCATTAAGCCTTCCGCGACATCGGGCTATTATGCGGACTAATGTAATATTAGGCGCTTACGGACCAATTCTCGTAGGCGCTTACGGACCAATTCTCGTAGGCGCTTACGGACCAATTCTCGTTAATTTGTTGTAATTCCTTCTTTATTTTCTATAATTTGTCGAAATTTTATCCGGAGTGTGTTCACGCTTTTTTATTCTGTTTATGTCGCCGCCGGCCCTGACGGGCTCTTCCGGCTTTGATGTCCGCCTGCGCCTGTTTCTCCGCTTCTTGCCATTCTGTAGTCCAGAACCAGGCCTGTGCCAGGGTCCGCAGCATCCTTCGGCAAATTTGGTGCCGGCTGGAAGCCAGCGCTACGGCAGAAATATTCCCGAAGGATTTTTACTGCCTAAAAGCCATGTTTTCCTTCCTTAAAAGCCGAAGAAAAACATGGCTATAGCTTCGGGTAACGTATGCTGGGTTGTTCTAGCTAGATACTTTTCAGAGACAAGTCCAAGGAGCATGTACTGTGCGTCAGGTATCCAAGAGAGATTAGGTCTGCACCGGTAGCAGCTACCTCTCTTATTCGCTCCGGCGTGATTCCGCCAGAGGCCTCGACCAGTGCCCTTCCGTCAATCATCCTGACGGCCTCACGCATCATCTCCGTCGTCATGTTGTCAAGCATAATGATCTCCACGCCACTGGCCAGCGCCTCCTGCACATCTTGCAGGTTAGCAGCTTCCACCTCGATCTTAGCCGAGAAACTACAATACCGGCGCACCCGGGCCACCGCCTCAGCAATGGAACCGGCGCAACGGATGTGGTTGTCTTTAATCAAAATCATGTCTGACAAGTTAAACCGATGGTTTCCACCACCACCAGTGCGGACGGCATACTTCTCCAGCACCCGCAACCCTGGTGTCGTTTTACGAGTATCAACAATCCGAGCGCCAGTACCACGCACACTTTCTACAGCCCTGCTGGTCGCCGTAGCCACGCCTGATAGCCGCTGCAAAAAATTAAGCGCCACGCGCTCCCCGGTCAGTATGCCGCATACCGGCCCCTGCAGTAGCGCTAAGCGGTCGCCAGGCCGGAGGCGGTCGCCGTCACACAGGCAGGCAGCAAAGCGGATACGCTCGTCAACCTGGGCAAAGACCTCCTTTGCCACTGGCAGTCCGGCTACCAGGCCTTCTTCCCTGGCGATAATTTCTGCCTCCCCTGTTTCCTGCGCAAAAATACTCTCTGTCGTACGATCGCCAGTCCCCAAATCTTCAGCAATAGCGGCAGCAACAATCTCCTTATACAGCAAGCGGTGCAAGGCTGACGCCCTCCATCCTGACCGCCGGCGAACCCGGACGGCGTGCTAGGGCTTCTTCGGTCTGCGGGAAATCAAGACGAAAATGGGCCCCACGGCTTTCCTCCCTAGCCAGGGCGGCGCGTACGATAAGTTCCGCTGTTACGAGCAAGTTCTGCAGCTCCCAGGCTTCGCGGGTTTTCGGCTTGTCCCGCAAGAGAGCTGTATTTTGATGCAGAAACTCATCAAGCACCGACAGTCCGGCTTGGCGGCGCAAAACTCCGGCCTCTTCAAACATCAGTCGGCGTAACTGACGGCGCAACTCCACAACCCAGCTCAACCGCACGTTCAGTAGTTGCGCCTCCCGGTCTGGGTCGAGCACAGGGGTGACATCCATTCCTTCTCGTTCAATCTGCCTGACGCTGCGGGCAGCAAAAACCAAACACTCCAGCAAGGAGTTGCTGGCCAGACGATTAGCGCCATGCACACCGGTGCAGGCAACTTCGCCGCAGGCATAAAGACCACGCAAACTCGTCTCGCCGGAAAGCCCCGTCTTGACGCCTCCCATAGCGTAATGCGCCGCCGGTCCGACAGGTAGCCATTCCTTGGCCAAGTCGTACCCTGCCTCTTTAGCCCGCTTGTAGACGGTCGGGAAACGTCTTTGCAAAAAGCGTGCTCCCCGATGTGTAATATCTAGGTACACCGGACCTAGCTGCTTTTTCATCTGATCCACGATGGCGCGGGAGACAACATCCCGCGGGCCAAGCTCCGCAAGTTCATGGTAGGCGCCCATGAAAAGTTCTCCTTTACCACTGCGCAGCAACGCCCCCTCACCGCGCAACGCTTCAGAGACAAGGAAAGTTTCTCCATCCTGCCTCCCCTGGAAAACCGTGGGATGAAACTGGATAAACTCCATGTCGGCAATTTCCGCCCCGGCCCGACAAGCTAAGGCCACCCCATCACCGGTAGCGCCTTCCGGGTTAGTAGTATGACTATAGACCTGGCCCAAGCCTCCCGTGGCTAAAATAACCGCTTTGCTCCGTAAAATCTGGCCTGACAAAGTTCGCACCCCGCAGACGGCCTCTCCGGCCAGCAGCAGTTCCGTCACAAAAGTCTGTTCACGAACAGTAATCGCACGATTTTGCAGCACTTTTACCTGTAACGCTTCTAGGATCAGGCGTCCTGTAGCATCACCGCCCGCGTGTAGCACACGGTCTCTGCTGTGCGCCCCCTCCCTGGCCAGCGCAAAGCTGCCCCCTTCTTTATCAAAAGGCGCCCCCAGTTCTGACAGTTCCCTGACGTAACGCGGCCCCTCTTCTACCAGCACCTTGACAGCCGCCACATGGCAAAGTCCCGCCCCGGCCCGCAGTGTATCTTCCAGGTGTTGCGCCGGACTGTCGTTATCGCCAAACGCCACAGCGATGCCGCCTTGCGCGTGCCAGGTATTGCTGTCCGCAAGGCGTCCCTTGGTCAACAGACAGACGCGCGCAAACGCGGACGCCTGCAATGCCGCAAAGAGCCCGGCTATGCCGCTACCCACAATCAGGATATCAAACTCTGTCGCGTGCTCTTTTTTACGCAAGACAGCCATTAAAGCCGCCCCCTTAAGCTATCTCCAGCATGCGCAGCAGCGCCCTGCGGGCCCCTCCCGCGATCTCGTCCGGGACAGTAATCCGCGGCTGCAACGTCTCCAGCGCGCAGATCACTTTTTCCAGGGTTGTGTATTTCATGTTTGGACAGACCAACCCCTGACTCAGCAGGTAAAACTCCTTGTCCGGATTTTCCTGCCGCAGCCGATAAATCAAGCCCATCTCTGTACCAATAATCAGTTTCCGGTGTGGCGTCTCGCGGGCAAATTGTAGAATGCCGCTGGTGGAAAAAACATGATCGGCCGCTTTAACGACTTCAGGGCGACACTCCGGATGAACCACAAGCACGGCGTCCGGGTGTGCCTGCCGCGCCCGGAGTACATCAGTCACACTGACGCGGTGGTGCGTCACGCAAAAGCCTTCCCAGAGAATGACCCGTTTGTCTGTGCGGTCAGCGACAAAGCTACCTAGGTTTTTATCCGGCACAAAAAGGATCTCCTCGCAGTCCAGGGCGTTCACCACCCTGACAGCGTTGGCAGAAGTGACGCAGATATCGCTTTCCGCTTTAACTGCCGCCGAAGAATTGACATAGGTCACCACCGTAGCCCTGGGGTGCTGTTTCTTCTTCTCCCTTAGCGAATCCACCGTAACCATGTCCGCCATCGGGCAGCCGGCCAATATTTCCGGCAACAGCACAATCTTATCCGGAGCGAGAAGCGCTGCGCCTTCGGCCATAAAGTGGACACCACAAAAAACAATCACTTCTGCTTCTGTTTCGGCTGCGGTACGGCTAAGGCCGAAAGAATCACCTACGTAATCAGCTGCGTCCTGAACTTCCTCAATCTGGTAATTATGGGCTAGGATCACTGCATTGCGCCGGGATTTCAATTCCTTTACCCGTTCCAGCAACTGCTGTGTCCGCTTAGGCATCAAAAAAGCACCTCTCCCGAGTTGTTGCTTTTTAGATTATGTCATGGAGGTTGTGTCTTGTCAACTATAAGTGCATGGGGGCTGCCGTTGGCCGCATCAACCATCAGGGCAGCCGTCTTGGCACCCGGGTCTTCCGTGGCAAACTTGGCCATAACTTGCCCCTGAAAGGGTCAATAGAGCAGGCGCGAAAAATAAAGTCGCCGACTTCGGTCACGCAAGGGTTGCTCATTGTCCCTGCGGCACAGCTTATTGCAGTACTATTTCATACAAAATCTGCTGCTCGAGCGAACCGTCTTTGGCGCTTTCCGTAAACACGTCCAGTAGAAGCCTTTTCCCCGTCGCTACCTCCTCCGGAACGGAAAGATCTGCCCGGAAATAGCCCCAATCGCCCATGGCAGCTGTCGTAAAGCCACTATCCAGCAAGCGACCCTCCCCGTCCAGCAACTTGTACTGCACATTGCCTTCAAAGACATTGGCCACGCCCTCCAGCACAAACTTCCTTGACACCATGCTCTCTGGCACCGGAGCAAAGATTTTGACCCCGGCGGACCCGGCCACGATAGGCTGCAGTTCGTCGATGCCTACCAGGGCAGGCAGATATTCTTCATCACCAGACGGCACAAACTCCACCGGCACGCCTGTAGCTTTAACCGCCTCCAAGTCATAAGGATAGGTCAGCGCTTGCGTCACCATGTCGCCAGGCGCCGGTTTTTTAAAACTGACCGGTACGGTAACCTTATCCGCTGCCACAATCACGTCGCCAATTTCCACCACATAGCCTCCGGTCGGTTTTTCCCCGTAGGTGACAAGCAGATAAAGGGTGCCGTCCAGCTCTTTGCTCTGGCCCAGAAAAATGGTCCGCGAGTCCTCTATCCAGGCCTGGATTACTTCCGGAAGCGGCTTTTCCGGCCCTGGAGCTGGCGTAGGCGGCGCAGCCTGACGGCCGCACCCGGCCAGGAATATGGCGGCAAACAAAACAATAAAAAGACGCTTCTTCAAGACTCTTTCCCTCCCTTGTTATGTTAACTACATTATACTGTGCTCACGGCAAAAAGAAAAGCCTGCAGATTGCTGTCAGGCTTTCAAGGAATCAACGGACTTTTTTGCTCGGCACTGCTCATACTCGCTAACCAGTTGCTCTATTATCTTGCGAACCGGCAGAATTTCCTTGATCCTGTGGAAAAATTCTCCTGAAAAAACCAGCCCGTTTTCCACGTCTCCGTCAACAGCCTTCTCCAGCGCATCTAGGATGCAGAATCTGTGACTGCAGTTTTTTAGACACTGCTGGCATTCCCTGGTAGCCAACTTTTGTCCGTCTTTTAAACGTTCGGTGAGCTGATTGCGAATAGCCCGCCCCGGCATGCCCACAGGACTATCAATCAGCACTGAATCCTCAGGTGCGCTTTGCAGGTATTTTGCTTTAAATTCTCGGCTTGCTTCGCATTCATCGCTAACCACGAAACGAGTGGCCATCTGCACACCACTGGCGCCCATCTCTAAAGACCTAGAGATATCACATCCATTCATAATGCCGCCGGCAGCAATGACTGGAATCTCAACGGCCGCTAAAACTTCCGGAAGTATCTCAAAAAGCGGCCTATCAGTCCCCAGATGGCCGCCAGCCTCCTTACCCTCCACGACTACGGCGGCAGCACCCATTTTCTCCGCGAGCCTCGCTACCCGTGCTGATGACGCCATAGACAGCACCGGCACATCCATTTCCCTGCCCCAAGCAAAGACATCACGGGAAAAGCCAGCTCCTGAAACAATAAAGTCGATTTTCTCCCTCATCGCCGCTTTGACCAGCTGGGCAAACTGGTTGGCAGCATAAAGAACATTGACCCCCAAATAACCTGCCGTCATTTTGCGGGCTCTTTGAATTTCCTCCTGCAAGCGCTGGACGGAAAGACCCGTCCCCGCGATTACACCAATGGCCCCTTCGTTGGCGACAGCCGCCGCCAGCCTACAGGTAGCCACCCGCACAGCCATGCCCCCCTGGATGATAGGCAACTTGGCCTTAATATGAGCAATTCTCAGTTCTGGCAGCATTCTACCTGCCTTCCTCTCCTAGCAAACTAAAGCTAACTTAATTATCACATAGTATACACCATAGTTCTAAAAAAAGAAATAGAATTCAGAAAACCAAAACCCTGCGCATTACAGCACAAGGCTTTCGTCAACTCTTTAAGCTGGATTTACCCTGCAGCTTTTCCCTTCGTGGCCGAAAGGCCTCACAATGTGTTTAGGTTGGAGTCGTATGATTTGCTATAATTTTAGAAATCCAAGGCACACAAGTCTGAGTTTTCTAAAAGCGGGGGAAGCGCACCCCACGCAGAAGATTCTTTTTTGTTTCACGGCTGCGCTTTTTAGTATAGCCAAAAAATTCCTGCAAAAACATATTTATGTTAATCCTTCTTTGCCGCATTGCTGCCTTAGTGTCCGTATCCCGTGCCCGGGCGCACCACCACAAAAAAGCCTTGCTGCTAATCAGCAAGGCTTTTTTGTGGCTCCTCGAGCAGGATTCGAACCTGCAGCCCTCCGGTTAACAGCCGGATGCTCTACCGTTGAGCTATCGAGGAATATACAGCCGGACCCAAGGGAAGTTAATCACCTCGGGCCCGGGGGAAATTAGCTCTGGCGGAGTCCTACTCTCCCAGGGACCTGCGTCCCAAGTACCATCGGCGCTGGAGGGCTTAACGGCCGTGTTCGGAATGGGAACGGGTGTGACCCCTCCGCC
>JAGXSQ010000121.1 GCA_018333395.1 Dethiobacter sp. | reverse complement strand
TTACTCGCCTTTGCTTTTATTGCCGGAGACCGCTTTGTGGGAGATAAAGATTCTGGGTATTTATCATGGCTGGTGATAAGGGCTGACGCGGATAAAAAGAAAATATGGATCTCTAAAATCTTGGCAGTTCTGATAGCGGCCTTAATTTACTCAGGCCTATATATGGTAATTGTGGTCGGATATAACGCGGTATTTCTGCCTGTATTTTTCGAGGGCAGCCAGCTAGCTCGCGATCCTTCCGTAATGTACGAAATTTTCCGTATCACTACGTCCCAGCAAACAATAAACTTTTATCAGAATGTATCGCCCTTTATTATTTTTGTTTTAGGCGCCCTGTTCGCCGGATTGGGGTTAGGTGCTATCACCAGTGCGTTGTTGTATCTTACTTTGCTTGTGCAAAAAAGTTTTGTGCCGATGATTATTTCCGCGTTGTTTGCTTTTAGTTCTCATCTTTTTGTTCTTTTCAGAGGATTGGGTTTACATCCGGCTGCTAGGCTAAATTTAGATTTTCACCTCGGCTTTGGCAATATTGAGCCGCAAATGACCTTTTATCACACGATTTCTTTATGGATTTTGATAGTTGTATTGTCAATATATTTAGGCAACAGAAAGATTAAAAAGCTGGAGATATGAAGAGTTTATGACCAACCAAAGTGGGCTTCGCCCCAGAATTTAGCCGCTTTGGTTCTCACGGGAAAGTTTAAGAGAAAGAGGGGGTGTCATACCCCGCTTTCCCGGCAGAACCCCGCCAGGCGCTCCGGTTGCTCTCTAACATTGCCCGATCCTCACGGTGGGTTAGAACCAAAGAATAGTATGACCCGAACTTAGGTGAAAGACCCATTTACACAAAATCACGGATACTCCCAGATTGCCGGTCTCTTAGTTGCGTCCATGGAATACATTGATGACTACAACTTCACGGTCAGCTTTTCAGGACAGCTGACTCTAAGCGGCCGCTATCAGCACTTCTACAGCGAGTACACTAGCGCACCGGAGGTCATGTTTTGGGTCGATGAAGCGTCGCGACAGAAATTGCCGCAGATCTTAGAGGACGCAAGGGGGGAGCAGAGTCATTTTACGCTCTACCCACACGCAAGGTTCGCACCGCTTGGCTCACAGGGCACCGCAACAGTAGTAATTGACCAGTACCGTCTCGTCAGCCGTGAAAGAGGGGGGGGGAAACGAACTCGGCGCGATTGGTTCGATTAGTACAAAAACGGAGATAGTTGAAACGTGGCCGGAAGGCTATACCTCTACCTTAGACCAGCCGGGCAAATACAAAAACGCAAATACTTTTCGTTTTTTAGTGGTCGATGCTTAACATTTATGGAGCAGTAGGGGGCGGGGATGATGAGGGCTGAAGCGATGAGAGGCATACTTGGGCTGGCGGCAGTACTTCTTTTGTTTGTTTCCGGCTGCTTCGGCTCATTTGGACCGGCGGGTGAAAACGAAGCAGAGAAGTCGGCAACAATTCCTGTTTACAGTCATAAAAACGCCCAGGCTGCGCACGACGCGCTCGTACCCCGCGACGCAGCGGACAACCTCATCAGGGAATTCGCGGCGGCCCTGAATGCCGGGGATGCTGTCCGCGTCTTGGAGGCGATGACCTGGCTTGAACAGGAGGTTTATTATACTGTCACCACCGAGTATGCTGAGGCGGCGCTGGATAACTATCAGGTGTATTTTTGTGGGAGAAAGATTGAAAAAGCAGTGTTCATGGGTCCGGCCCCGTTTTATCTGGGGCAGGGGCTTATCTACCGGCTCTATGCATCCGGAGGCAAATACAAAGAGGTTTTTCTTTTCCGGGCCGACGCTGGTTACCTGAATGGCAGAAGTCTCTATGACGAGCTGTTCGTTAGCGATAACATCCTCTATTACTCTTACCGGGCGAACGTTTACTTAGACATGTTCGTTAATGCCCTGCGGGAGAACCGCCCGGAGGAAATCGCCTCTTTGCTGACCCACGACGACTTTGCCAATCCCTATCCAGAGTTTAAGGCGGCCGAAGCCATCCGTAACTATGGGCGCCTGTTTGATCTTCTGACCGTGAGCTATGTTTTCGTCGGGACCGAGACAGGGGGAGCTGACAGTCCGTTATTGTTTGAGATGCGGGGGACCAAGGGCAATACCCCTGTCAGACACGGTTTCAAAGTCAGTCATGGGAACGGACTGGTCACGATGCGGGATGAGCTTATACCGCTCAAGCCTATCAAGCCTTGTATGCATAATTAACTGAACAGGAACAGCTTTAAAGCACAAATCGCTTTTAATGGAGATGTTGACAAGTAAATTGACACACAGCAGTCAAGCAGCAAGCGTGCCCATACAAGCAATATGTTTTTAGGGTGGTCACTCGCGACGATTACTCGTCGCCACCGGGAATGAAAATATCACCTTGTGAGTCTATTTTCGGAGGAGGTTTTTTGAAGCAGGTGCTTTTCAGGACGAACTAGATAAATTTGTCGAAGGAGAATGATGCAACATGGCGAACAGTACTATGGTTTGGCTTATTAAAGGTTTCTGCTGCTAAGCGTCGGCGCTGGTGGCGAGAGCATATCACGATAGGAAAAGGGGGGTGCATTGTGCGTTGTGCCATTTGATAGCAAACACCTATGCCGCATCCAGCACCATCGGAATGTAAATAGCAGGAGGCTATTATTCCAAGCAATGACTCAAAGGGAGGAGAGTACAGATGGGAATCAGGAATAAGGTCACGTTGGCTATGGTTGTACTGTTAACAGTATCTGTGTCTTCACTGGGCTTTTTCTCGTATAGAAATACATTCCGTGCTCTGCAGCAGCAAAAAGAAGCGGAGCTAGCTGATATTGTCAGGAACCTGTCGGCCCTTTTAAACAGTACCATTGAGGATACAACTAAAGTTGTGCAATTTGTGGCGAGTACACCTACAATACAGGACTTTGTTAATGGAGAAGACCTGAGTAAAGTTCCCTTGCTCTTGGAAGAAGGTGTGCGCAATTATGATAAGCTGGAAGCACTGTTCCTGACGAATAAGGCAGGTATTGCTGTCGCCTGCAGCGATGACGGCAGATACATAGGTGTTAACGTATCGGATAGGGAGTATTTTCAGACTGCGCAGAAAAGCGGCACAGTAACAACAAGCGAGGTTATTATCTCGCGGGTTACGGGAAATGCTGTGTTTGTGGTAGCAGCACCGCTGAAATCTGCAGACGGTATTTTCAAGGGAATGCTGGTTGCTGTTCTTAATTTTGACAAAGTAGTAGGTAGGCATGTGCAGGACGTCCGTATTGGCGAATCGGGCTACGCCTGGATGGTGGACAGGACAGGGCTTATCGTTTCCCACCCAAACCAGGAGCACATTTTAAAAACTAACCTGGGACAAAGCGAAAATAAGGATCAGGCGGATATGGTGATGAGAATGGCACAGGGCGAAACAGGAAAAGGTTTTTATACAGTTGAAGGGATTCGTAAATTTTCCGCCTATGGACCTGCCGGAAACTGGGGGCTTGCCTTTACAATGGACGTCAGAGAATATATGGGCGCGGTTACCGGAATACGCAATAGCACCTTGATAGCAGCATTTCTGTTTATCATAATAGGCATTATCCTTGCCAACGTTATTTCGCGCCAAATAGGAAACCCCATAATTGAGATGATGCATGCCATGAAGAAAGCGGAAGCGAATGACTTAACCATTGTTGTCAATGAGAAGGGTAAAGACGAGATCGGGCAGCTTTCCCGCAGTTTTAACGCGATGATATCTGCGCAAAAAGTGATTATCGCCAAAGTATCTGACTCTGCGACATCGGTAGCTGCTGCCTCACAGGAACTGTCTGCCGCGGTTGAGGAAAGTAACGCTGCCATGCAGGAGATTGCTTCCACGGTTGTCAACGTGGTGGCTGCTAATGCGCAACGTATTGCAAGTGACAGTGAAACAGCAGCGCAAAGCGGACATAAAGCTAGCGAACTCGCACAAAAGGGTGTTGCTGCTGTGGATGAAGCCGGACTGGCCATGAGTGAAATAAACAAGTCGACGAATGAAGTGAGATCTGTGATTGCCGAGCTTGACGAGGCTGCCAAACAAATCGGATTGATCAGTAAAACTATATCCGATATAGCCGAGCAGACGAATCTGCTGGCTCTAAACGCCGCTATTGAGGCGGCCCGCGCTGGCGAGCAGGGCCGCGGTTTCGCCGTTGTGGCAGAAGAAGTCCGCAAGCTGGCAGAAGGCAGCTCAAAGGCGGCAGGGGAAATCATCCAACTGATTAATAATATTCAGGGCAAAACTGGCAATGCTGTAAACAAAATAGGCACAGCAAGCGTGTTGGTGGAAAAGGGCGCCAAATTAGCATCAAATGCCCATAGTGACCTTATAAACATTCGTAATGCTGTTGCCTCTGTGGTGGGTTTGATTGAAGAAATAGCAGGTGCTGCACAAAGCCAGTCGGCGTCAGCTAAGGATATTTCTGCGTCTACGCAGGGCCAAACAGGGATTCTGGAAGAAATCTCAGCAACCACAAATGAAATGGCCGGTATGGCGGAGAAATTGAATGTGCTTGTTTCGAATTTTAGAATTTAGCAGCAGCCAGGCCATCTGCGGCAATTCATGTTGCGCTTCTCATCATCCGAATCATTCAGCGTCGCATGGGAAAAAACGCGCTGTCGGCGGTGCGATTGCCTTCCAAAAGGCGCAGAACAAAAAAGGCGAGATAGTGGACACGCTGGCATTTTCGGATAAAGACGAGATTGCGCTAGACTACAAGGTAATACAGAATATGTTCGGCACGGATTTCTATAATATTTATTCAAGGCAGGAGGTGTTCAACAAATTCCTGAAGAAGATATCACTGTAGCATAACAGAATTCATTTACGACCCAACCGCGAAAACGACCACAGCTTCAGCGACAATGGGCTTCTAACCTTTTTTGAACTGTAAAAGTCAGGTCACAAGCAGCAGATGAAGTCAAGACAGCGCTGCGCGGTTGTTTTGTCGGCTGGCCAGTGGTATAATGGGTCAAGTTTAGGCAGTGGGAGGTTTTTTTTTGGGAAAAGTACGGGTACGTTTTGCGCCAAGCCCCACCGGCCCCTTACATATTGGCGGCGCCCGTTCCGCCCTGTTTAATTGGCTGTTTGCTCGCCACCATGGCGGGACGATGATTGTGCGCATTGAGGACACCGATCTAGAGCGTTCGTCGGTCGAGTATGAGGCGATGATTCTGGATTCGCTGCGCTGGCTCGGGTTGGACTGGGACGAGGGTATTAACATTGGCGGAGAAAACGGTCCTTACCGGCAACGGGAGCGTCTGGAGATTTATTATCCTTTTGTGGAAAAACTATTGGAAAAAGAAGCGGCTTATCATTGCTTTTGCCGTGAGGAAGAGTTGGAGGCGGAAAGGCAGGCGCTGCTCGCCGCCGGCGAAATGCCCCGTTATCTTGGCAAGTGCCGCAATCTGACTGCGGCGGAGCGGGAGAGGTTGTGTGCTGCCGGCCGGCAGCCGACAGTGCGGTTTCGTGTCCCGGAGGCACATCCCCTGGTGGTGGACGATTTGGTCCGCGGCCAGGTGGAATTTGCCAGTGAGGGGATAGGCGATTTCATTATCGTCAAATCGGATGGTATCCCTACTTATAATTTTGCGGTGGTGCTTGATGATGAGCTCATGGGCATTACCCATGTTTTGCGCGGGGAAGAACATTTGTCCAATACTCCGCGCCAGCTTTTGATTTACGATGCGCTTGGCTTTACGCCGCCTGAGTTTGCCCATATTTCCCTGATCCTTGGCGATGATCGCACCAAGATGAGCAAGAGACACGGGGCCACTTCCATTGTTCAGTACCGTGAAGAAGGATACCTCCCAGAGGCGTTGGTCAATTTCTTGGCGCTGCTTGGGTGGTCGCCGCCAGGAGAGCAGGAGATTTTTGCTGTCCAGGATTTGGTGGGATTGTTTTCTCTGGAGCGCGTTTCCAAAAGCCCTGCTGTCTTTAATTTTGACAAGCTAAAATGGATGAATGCACATTATATCAAAGAAGCGCCTCTGGCCAGGATTACGGATCTTTGCCTGCCGCACCTTGTGCAGGCCGGCCTGCTGGAGAGCCAGCTTTCTCCTGAGCGTTATGATTGGTTGCAAAAAGTGGTGGCCGCCGTCAGGGAACAGATAGAGTATGGCGCACAAATTGCGAGGCCGGTGAGGGTATTTTTTGGCGAGACAGTGGATCTTGCCGGTGATGACGAAGAAGCAAAGCAGGCCTTGGCTCTAGAGGCAGCGCCAGCAGTGCTCCGAGCATTCAGGGAAAAAGTTTTGCTTTTTACGGAATGGGACGGAGAAACTGTTCGCCAGTCACTAAAAGAAGTCGGCAAGGAGCTGAACATCAAGGGGAAGGCTTTGTTTATGACGGTGAGGGTAGCCGTTTCCGGCCAGTCTCACGGCCCGGACCTGCAGACACTGCTGGTGCTGCTCGGCCCGCAGCTGGTAGCCAGACGTCTGGCCTACACCTTGGCGAACATGACCTAAAAATACCGAGCATTGACACGACGGTGTGCCAAATCTATAATATGTACTAAGAATTAAAAACAGGAAAAGACGATGAAGGAGAAGAGTAAGGCTGCCGCCGTAGCAGAGAGGCGCCCCCATGGCTGTAAGGGGCTCCCGGCAAGGCTACCTGAAGTGCGCTCCGGAGTTTGGTCCCTGAAGGCGAGTAGGGGATTGCGGCAGAGCCGTTAACGAGTGTGAGTGGGACAGCTGCTGCTGTCCAAACAGGGTGGAACCGCGGTGAGAAGCCGTCTCTGAGGAGAGGGCTTTTTTATTTGCCGCAAACCTGAAGAGGACAGGAGAGGAAAAAATGCGCTGGCTTAAGAAAGAAATTCAGGCTATCTTCGAGCGGGACCCGGCCGCCAAAAACCTGCTGGAAGTGTTACTTTGTTACCCCGGGTTGCATGCCCTTATTTTTCACCGGCTGGCCCACGCATTGCACAACCGAGGTCAGGTTTTGCTGCCGCGGCTTATCTCCCAGCTGGCTCGCTTCCTGACCGGGATTGAAATTCATCCGGGGGCCAAAATAGCTTCAGGACTGTTTATCGACCACGGCATGGGCGTGGTGATTGGGGAGACGGCCGAAATCGGTGATAACGTGACGCTTTACCAGGGAGTAACGCTGGGCGGCACCGGCAAGGAAAAGGGCAAGCGCCATCCAACGGTGGGCAGCAATGTGGTCATTGGCACCGGGGCCAAGGTGCTTGGTCCCATTATCATCGGTGATGGGGCCAGGATAGGTGCCGGTTCGGTAGTCCTGCATAACGTGCCGACACACACCACCGTAGTCGGCGTTCCCGGACGTGTTGTTATTTATGACGGCGAGCGGGTCCCGTCGGTCGATCTAAACCATGTCAGCCTGCCGGATCCGGTGGCCGAAATGCTGCACTGCCTGCAAAGACAAATCGATGACCTCCGCTTTCAACAGGAGCGGTGTCTAAAGGAGGGGAAAGCTAAGTGACCATTCGCGTGTATAACACAATTACTCGCCAAAAGGAAGAGTTTGTGCCGCAAACAGGCCGCAAGGTGGGAATCTATGCTTGTGGCCCTACTGTTTACGACTTTTTTCATATTGGCAATGCTCGGGTTTTTATTGTCTTTGATGTTATCCGGCGTTATTTGCGCTATCGGGGTTATGAAGTTACTTTTGTGCAAAATTTTACCGATATTGATGACAAGATGATCAACAGAGCCAATGAACTAGGCATTACGGTGACTGAGCTGGCCGATAGATATATCGAGGCTTATTTGGCTGACGCCGAGGCTTTAGGTGTGGAGCCGGCTGATGTCCACCCCAGGGCTACCGAGCATATCCCGGAGATGATTGCCTTAGTTCAACGACTGATGGCAAAAGGGCTGGCCTATGAGGTGGAGGGGGATGTTTATTTTCAGACGCTTGCTTTTGCTGCCTATGGCGAGCTGTCCACCCAACCGCTGGATGAACTGGTAGCTGGTGCCCGTGTGGAAGTAGACGAACGGAAGAAGGCGCCGCTTGATTTTGCCCTGTGGAAAAAGCAGAAGCCGGGTGAACCCGCCTGGGATAGTCCCTGGGGCAAAGGGCGACCCGGTTGGCATATTGAGTGTTCGGCAATGTCCATGAAGTATCTCGGTGATACTCTTGATATCCATGCCGGCGGTCCAGACTTGGTCTTTCCGCATCATGAGAATGAGAAGGCGCAAAGCGAAGGTGCCACAGGCAAGGCGTTTGCAAGATACTGGCTGCATGTCGGCTACCTAAATGTTAATCAGGAGAAAATGTCTAAATCACTCGGCAACTTTATGACGGTGCGAGACATCCGGCAAAAATTTGACCCTCAGGTGGTACGCTTTTTTATGCTCTCCGCGCACTACCGCAGCCCCATCAATTTTTCGCCCGACCTGCTGGACCAGGCACAAAGTGGCTTGGAGCGATTGAACAATGTAGTCTATAACTTGCGTGACCTCCTGTGCAAACTGTCACCAGACAACGGCCTGGACAGCTTGACAGCGGAGCGCTTGGCGACGGTTGCTACCTATCGGCAGCGCTTTATTGACGCCATGGATGATGATTTTAACACCGCAGACGCGCTGGCCGTTCTTTTTGATTTGGCCCGCGAGACCAACACTTATCTGCAAAGTACTGTTCCATCGCGGGCCGTGGTGGAAAATACACTGGCCATTTTTGCGGAAACGGGCGCGGTGCTGGGTTTCTTCGCCGACAAAGAGGCTGGGCTGCTCGATGCGCAGGTGGAAGAATTAATTGCCAGGCGCCAAGACGCCCGACAGCGCAAGGATTGGGCGGCGGCGGATGCTCTGCGTGATGAGCTGCAGCGCCTGGGAGTTATGCTGGAGGACACGCCGCAGGGCGTGCGCTGGCGCAAAAAAGTATGATCAGGCCGGAGTCTCTCCCGCCGCAGTTGCTGGCCTATATAGGTGATGCCGTCTATGAGCTCTACATCCGTTGTAAGCTGGTCGGTGGCGACGCTAAGCCGGTGCGGCGTCTGCACCGGGAGGCGGTACGTTATGTCGGGGCCGACGGGCAGGCGCAGATTTTGCGCCTGCTTTCGTCTCACCTTACAGAGCAGGAGGCAGAAATCGTGCGCAGCGGACGCAACAGCAAAGGCCGTGTACCTAAAAGTGCGGCCATGACGACCTACCGTCACGCTACCGGTTTGGAGGCGCTCTTTGGCTACCTTTACCTGAGGGGAGACCTGCCAAGGATCGCGGCCTTGCTGGAGTTGATTGACTTAGGGGAGGAGGAGCGCAAGTGAAAGTAACCTTGCTGGCCTACACGCCGGAACCGGAGAAGATTGTCGCTGCCGCCGCGCGCCTTTGTTATTCACCTGATGGTGCAGACGTGTTGCTGGATGGAATGACAAAGGACAAGACGCAGGCGTTCCTTGCCAAGCTCATCGAGCTTGGGCATCTGTCTCCGGTAGAACACGTTTCCTTTACTTTTGCGGTGGAGGGTATCAGCCGGGTGTTGTCACACCAGCTTGTCCGTCATCGCCTTGCTTCTTATTCGCAGAAGTCGCAACGCTACGTGCGGGAGGATGACTTCGCCTGTATTGAGCCGCCTTCTGTGGCCGCCGATGCCGAGGCCAGCCGTTTGTTTCAGGAGCAGATGAAAAACATCCGTCAGGCGTATCGACGCTTGCGCGAGCTCGTCCACCACGAAGATGCCCGGTATGTACTGCCGGGTGCGTGTGAAACAAAATTGGTTTTCACCATGAATGCTAGGAGCTTGCTGCATTTTTTCCGCCAGCGCTGCTGCCAGCGGGCGCAGTGGGAAATCCGGGAGTTGGCCGAGGATGTTTACCGGGAAGTAAAAAGAGTCGCGCCGGTTTTGTTTGCTGCTGCCGGACCGGCATGCGTGAGCGAGGACGCCTGCCCTGAGGGGGCGATGAGCTGCGGCCACATGTTCGAGGTCAGGCAAAGATTCCAGAGGATGTGAAGCGATGGGTGAGAAGCAGACGATAGAAGGGAGGCGGCCCGTTCTGGAAGCACTGCGTGCCGGAACGGAAATCAGCCGTCTTGTGCTCCAAAAAGGGGCGCATGGTAATACACTGGAGGAAATCTTGGCACTGGCACGGCAGTCCGCCGTTCCCACAGAGTTTAAGGACAGGCTGGCGCTTGATCGTCTGGCCACTACGGCCAATCATCAGGGGGTACTGGCCGAAACCGTTTCCTTCCGTTATACTCCTTTCCACCAGCTCCTGTCCGGAAAAGACGGGGAGTCTGCCTTCCTGCTTTTCCTTGACCACCTCCAGGATCCTCATAATTTAGGTGCTTTGCTGCGTACAGCGTATGCCGCTGGCTGTCAGGGAGTGGTCATCCCGGAAAGAAGGGCGGCTCAGGTTACGTCTGCCGCTGTCAGGACGGCCTGTGGCGCGGCGGAGCATCTGCCAGTGGCGCGTGTTGTCAACGTGTCCCGCTGCCTGGAGGAATGCAAAGAGGCTGGCTGGTGGGTTTACGGCGCCGATATGGCAGGAAAGATGCTCTATACTGCCGCAGACTACCGTGGCAACACTGTCTTGGTTATCGGTGGTGAAGGAAAAGGCTTAAGCCGACTAGTCAAGGAAAAATGTGACCAGCTGGTCAGCCTGCCGATGAAAGGGAAACTGGCCTCTCTTAATGCCTCGGTAGCTGGAGCGCTGCTGATTTATGAGGTGTTCCGGCAACGGGAAGGATTTTGAAAGTTCTTGACGTTGCCAGTTGCTTTACGATATAATGTCGCTGTGATGGACTGCCTGATCTTCAAGTCACGGAGGCGATGCCGGTGAGCGTTACAGCCCAGGAACTGTATAGCCTGGCCAAGGTCTACGAGGGTTATGACCTGAAGACTGACGAAGAAATCGTCATCCTAGCGAAAGACGGCTGTGAGATGGCGCTGGAGTACTTAATTAACAAGTACCGCAATTTTGTAAAGGCCAAGGCTAGGTCGTATTTCCTGATTGGGGCTGACAGGGAAGATATCATCCAAGAAGGAATGATTGGGCTGTACAAGGCTGTCCGCGACTTCAAAGAAGACAAGCTTTCTTCGTTTCGTGCTTTTGCTGAACTTTGCATCACACGGCAGATTATTACGGCCATTAAAACGGCTACTCGTCAGAAGCACATCCCGCTGAATTCCTACGTTTCGTTAAACAAGCCGATCTATGACGAAGATTCTGACCGGACATTACTGGACATCCTTTCCGGCGCCAAGATAACCGACCCTGAAGAGCTGATGATCAACAGAGAAGAATACGACAACATAGAAGTGAAAATGGGCGAAATTCTTAGCGACCTGGAATGGAAAGTTTTGATGTTTTATCTAGACGGCAAGTCGTACCATGAGATTGCCATGGAGCTGAAGCGGCACGTTAAGTCCATTGACAATGCTCTACAGAGAGTAAAGCGGAAACTGGAGAAATATCTGGAAGTGAGAGAAGGCTAGGCGGCAACTAAAGGCCGCTAAGTAAAAAAAGGAAGCGTACGCTTCCTTTTCTGCGTATTTTGCCGCCAGCATCATGCAGCGGCGCATGTTGACATGGCAAAGTAGATATTGTATAATCAGGGAGCTGATATGGTGGGGAACAGGCGGGTGTAGCTCAATGGCAGAGTTCCAGCTTCCCAAGCTGGCCACGTGGGTTCGATTCCCATCACCCGCTCCAGAGTCAGCTCCCAAGCGTCGCGGGGTGGAGCAGTTGGCAGCTCGTCGGGCTCATAACCCGGAGGTCGCAGGTTCAAGTCCTGCCCCCGCAACCACTTCGCTCACGTAGCTCAGTAGGTAGAGCACATCCTTGGTAAGGATGAGGTCACCGGTTCAATCCCGGTCGTGAGCTCCATGGCGGCGTAGCTCAGTTGGTAGAGCAGGCGGTTCATACCCGCCGCGTCCGGGGTTCAAGTCCCTGCGCCGCCACCAATTTAGGTTTATTTCTTGGACAAGCCGCTGGCTCTGCCCAAGTATATTTTTTTTGAGGAGGTCTGACATGGCAAAGCAAAAGTTTGAGAGGACTAAACCCCACGTTAACGTCGGTACGATTGGTCACGTTGACCACGGCAAGACAACGCTGACAGCGGCTATTACTTCCTGTCTGGCTCAGTCAGGGTTAGCCAAGAAGACGGCCTACGATGAGATTGACAAGGCTCCCGAAGAGAAGGAGCGCGGTATTACTATTTCTACGGCGCATGTAGAGTACGAGACTCCCAAGCGCCACTATGCGCATGTAGACTGCCCAGGGCATGCCGACTACATTAAGAACATGATTACCGGCGCCGCGCAGATGGACGGGGCGATTTTGGTTGTTTCCGCTGCTGACGGCCCCATGCCGCAGACCCGGGAGCATATTTTGCTAGCGCGCCAGGTAGGCGTGCCGCACATCGTTGTCTATATGAACAAGGCCGATATGGTTGATGACCCGGAGTTGCTGGAGCTTGTGGAACTGGAAGTGCGGGATCTCTTAAACGCCTATGAATTTCCCGGAGATGACACTCCTGTAGTCATTGGTTCGGCGCTTAAGGCACTGGAGCACGGCTGCGGCAGCCGGGAATGCGAATCTTGCAAGTCGATCTGGGAGTTGATGGATGCGGTAGACGAATACATCCCGACTCCGGAACGTGACCGTGACAAGCCGTTTTTGATGCCTGTAGAAGACGTTTTCACCATTACCGGCCGCGGCACAGTAGCCACTGGTCGGGTAGAGCGCGGAGTCGTCAAAGTGCAGGAAGAAGTCGAGATTGTCGGTTTTGCTGAGAAGCCACGCAAGACGGTTGTGACTGGCGTAGAGATGTTCCGCAAGATTCTGGATCAGGCGGAAGCCGGGGACAACATTGGCGTGCTGTTGCGGGGCGTTGACCGGGAGTCGATTGAGCGCGGGCAGGTGTTGGCCAAACCCGGCAGTATCAAACCGCACACCACGTTTATGGCGGAGGTTTATGTGCTGAAGAAAGAAGAAGGCGGCCGTCACACCCCGTTTTTCAACGGGTACCGCCCGCAGTTTTACTTCCGTACTACCGACGTGACTGGAGTTATCACCTTGCCGGAAGGCGTGGAAATGGTTATGCCGGGCGACAATGTGCAGATGAAACTGGAGCTGATTACCCCCATTGCCACCGAAGAGGGCCTGCGTTTCGCGATCCGCGAGGGCGGTCGTACCGTGGGCGCCGGCGTGGTTACCTCGATTATCGAGTAGGGTT
>JAGXSQ010000120.1 GCA_018333395.1 Dethiobacter sp. | reverse complement strand
TGGTCTTAAAAATACCGGAAGTGCGTGCGACAACGCTCCCTTTGCGCATCAACCTGACCCGGTCGCCTTCCACAATAAAAGCGATCTTGTCATGTTTTTTCATCCCCAGGAGTCGACGGATTTCTACGGGAATGGTAACCTGGCCTTTGGTGGTCATCGTTGAAAGCAGCTCTTTCATGTCCCACAAGCTCCTTGATTGTTTAGTAGTAGTAATACTTACTTATCATAGCTCTTGCCAATTGTCAAGAAGTAAAGCTCCTGCTCCTTTTATGAACAAAAAACCGCTCCGCTATAACGCAGGGACGGCTTTATTGCTGAGCTTTTGGGCAAAGCAAAAACCACCCACCGATACAATTCTTTGTATCAATAGATGGTAGATTTTCTTGGTGGAGATGAGGGGAATCGAACCCCTGACCTCTTGAATGCCATTCTCATATTCTATGTTTAACCGCGTTTAGCCTATTATAAAAAAGCCCGACTTTACGGGCATTTCCGGCCTTCTGGTTAACATAAATTAACTGTATTTTCAGTCTGGTTTACTCCTGTTTTACCGTAACTGTCGTAAAAACTGTCGTACTGCATTAACCCGGCAGCGGCCTATGGGCCGTTATTTTTTTTTGCCCAATAGCTCCCCCCGACTTCGGTTCAAACCTTATCCCTCCGTCTCCGGGAAAGGGCTGCGTATGGTCGTGCTTCCCTTCCAGAATCTCACGCGGGATTAGAGCAAATGCCGCGCAACGGGAGCCGATATTATCTTCCGGCCGCTCATCGCGCAAATGCTTGCAACGCATACACTGCAGGCCGTAAATCGGATAATCAACACCTCTGTCGTCCAAAACCCAGCCGCCGTCTTTTGTTGCCGGCATGTCAACGCGCCTCCCTCCCCAGTTTATTTTACGAGATTGTTCCATACGTTTCCATAATAACATTCCCGTGCTGGTCAAGCTCCCGGATTTTAGCCCAGGTGGATCGTGCTTTGTCCACCACATTCCCTTTATCGTCCATATAAACAATATCCGACCTTACGCCTCCTGCAGGAGTTGGGCCTTCATATACTTCATGGGTTGGCATCAGAGTTTTTTCCTCCTTTTTGCTGTTGCCTTTGTAATTTAATCCACGGTGGAGTCTGTCCGGGTTCTTTGCAATCCGTACAGTATTTTGAGTGACCGTGAGCTTTTTCAAACAGATTACCGCAATAAGCACATTCGCGCCATCCGTTACCCAATACAAGGTTATAAAAATGGAGCCAAATATAATCGAGAAGCGTTTGCCCTCTTTTCCCGGGGATAATGTTTCCTTCCTTGTCCTGCTGCGGATATTCCGTCACTCCTGCCAGGTTATGGCGAAGTTTCCGCAACAAAACTGCCTTATCTCCGCCGCCTTTCCGCAGCGCATAGGTTTCCTGCAAAGTCTGTGCTGCCAACTGAAAATCAAAAAGCTTTTCACTTTCAATCCCGAAAGAAACTTCCGGTATTTGTGCTGTAATCCAAGAGCGACTTTCTTTAAAGCCTGTCCCTAACAGGCCATATCGGTTAACAAAACTAAGAATAGAATCGTGGCAATCAATGTCTATTTTACGGAAAGTATTTAAAAGCCCCAATTCTTCGGCAGGATTTATGAACTTCACCCCTTCTACTAGTGCCCCTTCCGCTTCCCACACTTTCCGATAGGCTTCTAATTGGCCTTGTATTACCCAATTCCCCGTTCCATACCTAATATATTCTTTGCGATGTCTTACGGTGAAGCCTTTTATTTCCTCTATCCTATCATCAGGGTTATGAATTAACTCTGCTGTTTCAATTTTGTATATGCGATATGGCGCGTAAACCGGCCATAGGGGGAAAAAAGCTGATACTTCTTCACCGGCGTATTCTTTTTTTATATTGCCCATTTCGTCTTCCTCTTTTTTCACAGGATAAACTTTTTTCATAATTCTCTCCAATGTTCGGTAAATGTTCGGTAAAAGCACTTTTAGCAGACTTTCTAACAATGTATCATATTAAACAAAACCAGTCAAGGAGGGCGCGAAATGAAGAAATATAACTACACTCCCCGCAAGCCAAAGATTGAAGCGCTGGTCTATTCCGTGCCGGAGGTTGCCAGCTTGCTGGATATCAATTTACCCCGAGCTTATGAGCTGGCCCGGCAGCCGGGTTTCCCTGCTATTTGCGTTGGGAAGCGGGTTATTGTGCCCAAAGCCGCTTTTGAGCAGTGGCTTGAGCGGGCGGTGCTTGATAAACAATCTTACGGCGCGGCGGAAAGCCAGTAGGGGCGGGCGATGCCGGAGGCGTACTGCAATTTTGCTGCAGTTTGCGAGAAAAGGAAAACCCGGCTGGCAGGCCGGGGCAATGGAGGTGTGGGCTTTGTCTATTCATATTTTACCAAAACAGGCCAGAATTCGCAATACCGGCTATCTGCTGCCGAACCCGTTTCGCAGTTGGGAAGATTTTCTTAAGGCTAAAAACTTAGACTTAAAGGATATAGGCGACCTTGAGCTTTGGCGGGAAGAGGCCAAAGTGAAGCTGGCCTTTGCAAACGTTGACCCACAAAAGCAGCTCACAGTTACCACCGGCCCCGCAGAGTTTGTTTCTGCCCAAGATTGGCTTTTAGGGCGGCTGGCTGCAATCAGCGGGGAGAGAAAGCGCCGCAGCGGGAGGGGCTGCTTATGAACCCGGCGCTTCAGAACGTCCTCTCCCACCTGAAAGGCGTGCAGCCCTGCAGCGGCGGGCCAGGCAGCGGTTATAAAGCCCTTTGCCCGGCTCATGATGACCGGAAACAAAGCCTGCACGTTTCCGAGGGCAGCGATGGGCGCGTTTTAATTTATTGTCATGCAGGGTGCGCGGCTGAGAGCGTTTGCGCCGCCATCGGCTTAACACTGAAAGACTTATACCCGAAGCCGGAACAACAGAGCCGGGCAAGCCGTAGCGAAGTTGTTGCGACCTACGACTACCGGGACGCGGGCGGCAAGCTGCTTTTTCAGGTGTGCCGGACAGCGGACAAGCGCTTCTTCCAGCGGCAACCGGACGGCAAAGGCGGCTGGGCGAATGGCCTTGGCGGCGTTAAGCCGGTGCTATACCGGCTGCCGGAAGTATCGCAGGCCGTCAGGAATGGGGAAGTAGTGTTTATTCCTGAAGGTGAAAAGGACTGCGACAACCTGGCCAAGCTGGGCCTAGCTGCGACCACCAACCCGATGGGCGCAGGCAAGTGGCGGGACTATTATGCTGACAGCTTGACATGCGCAACCGCGATCATTCTGCCCGACAATGATGACCCTGGGCGCAAACATGCGGAACAGGTAGCCCGGAGCCTGCGGAGTAAGGCGGCTTCTGTTCGGGTGCTGGAGCTTCCGGGCTTGCCGGCAAAGGCCGACGTGTCGGACTGGCTGAACAGCGGCGGAACGCGGGATGAACTTTTGCGGCTGGTTGCGGAGTGCCCGGAGTCGAGGCCGACGACTGAGAAGCGCGGGCGGCAGAGAAAAGAAAAACAAAAACAGGACGAACGCGAAACCAGACAGACGAGCTTCTTTGCTGCGGGGAACCTGCTTTATGAGCAGCTCTATATTGACGGTAAAGGGGCGTTTTTAGCCTATAACTCAGAGACCGGAGAAGCAGAGATAATCCCGTTTTTGGCGAGTGAAGAAGAAATTACCGAGCCAATCAACAGCGAAGATGTGACGCTGGGCGCGGTTAAGCTGCCTTCCGGTGCCGAGGAATACGGCGACACATTAAGCCTGCTGGCCGAAATCGAAACCCATCTTTACCGATACCTGGACGTTTCCCCTTCTTACCTAAAGTTTGCGGCTTACTATGTGCTATTGTCCTGGCTGTATGATCGATTCCATACCCTCCCCTATCTGCGGGCGCTGGGCGATACCGGCTGCGGGAAATCCCGCTTCCTGGACGTGATAGGCGGCCTTTGCTATAAAAATATAAGCGCGAGCGGCTGCGTGACCCCTGCGCCAATCTACCGGATGCTACGCAAATGGGGCGGAACACTGGTATTAGACGAGGCGGACATGAAGAATTCCGACGAATACAACGAGGTTGTGACAATCCTAAACTGCGGCTTCGAGCGCGGCAGGCCGGTTATTCGAGCGACAAAGGACAACCCGGATAAGATTCAAATTCTGCCCGTGTATGGGCCGAAGGTGTTTGCCACCAGGCGGCGGTTTAAGGATGCCGCACTGGAAGCCAGATGTTTGACAGAAATAATGGTTGAGACAGACCGGGACGATATACCGGCGGTGCTGGGGCGGAAATTCTTTGCCGAGCAACAAGGGTTACGGAATAAACTTTTGTTATTTAGGCTGCGGAACTACTTCAAAGTAGAGCCAGAAGCGGCGGCAAGCCTGACCCTGGGCAGCATTGAGCCACGGCTGAGGCAAGTATCGGAAGCGTTTATGTCTTTGTTTGCTGGTGAACCCGAAGTGCTGGACAGTTACCGGCTGTTCATTCAAGGCCACCAGCGGGAGTTGATTGAGCAGCGGGCGGCAACGAAGGTTGGCCAGGTGGTGGATGCGCTATTTGAGATAGCCGGTAACAAGGTAACAATGGTAACAAGCGTAACGGGAGACAGCGTTATTAACGTTACGCCTGGCAACATTGCGGAACGGGTGGAAATGAAACCCCAGGCCGTTGGACAGATACTAAAATCTTTAGGGCTGCGAACAAGACTTGTCAAGATGGAGGGAACAGTCCAGCGGCGTATTATTTACGACAAAACGAAACTTGAGAAGTTGCGGAAACGCTATATTCTGGACGAACAAAGCGAGGAAGAAAAACAGGCTGCAGGGAGTACCGTTACACTTGTTACCAATGTTACCTATGTTACCGGAACCGGAGGGGAAGGCAATCAACCTTCTTCCCGCGAACCTGGCGACGGCACTGAGGACGATGCCGCAGACGAACCCTGGAGCAAGAACTACGCTTGAACGCTTGAACACTTCGACACTTTCTACTAAACAAATGCCTGCTGGTGCTTTCAGAGCGAGAACTACAATCTCTGCTGGCACGCGACCCTGAACTTTGGAAGATGGCACTTCAGCGGGGCAAGGCCGTCAGCGGGCGGCACGATTCGAGCAGCCATTTGGACTAAAACGGAACAGGGGCGCTGTCACGGAAGGAGGTGAACCCGATGCGTAAGGCGTTGAAAGACCGGGGGTTTCTGGTGTATATGGCGTTTATTGGCGGCGTGATGGTGACTGCAGTTTATATCCTCTTTGCGGCGTAGAAGCGACAATATAACCAACTAACCAAGGAGGCGCAAGCCGATGCGCTATCACTTCACCGACCTCGAGCTTAAGACACTGGCCGCGTCCCTGACGATATTGCACGATACCCGCGAGCAGGAAAACGGCCATATCCTGGCTTGGCTGACGGAAGCCGGCATACCTCACGCCAAACGGAGCCTGCCGACAGGTGACTATTCAATCATGCTACCTGCCTGCCCGGAGCTGGGACTTCACAGGGACACATACTTTAACGCCGCAGTTGAGCGGAAGGCCAGCGTTGATGAGCTGGTGGAGACAGTGAAGGACCGGACGCGCTTTGAAAACGAGCTTATTAGAGGCCAGCGGCTGGACTGGTTCGCGCTGCTGGTGGAGGACGCGGACGGTTACGGGCGGATTGTGCGGGGTGAATATCGCAGCCAGTATGAGTGCAAGGCACTGCAGGCGAGCCTGGCCGCACTGAGCCTGCGTTATAGCTGTCCGGTGCATTTTCTGCCAAGGGACATGTCGGCGCGGTGGATATACCAACACCTTTATTATTTTGCGCTGGAGCGGTTGCGGCGACCATGAGCGGAAGACGGGTAGCCAAAGGGCAGAAGCTCTTGATTGAGTGTCCAGAGGCCGGCCACAAAGCCAATAACGACAGGCGTTCCAGAGGCTATACGACAGTTTTAATGCAGTTAAAGGAGGTGAAAAACGTGAGACTTCAAGATATCTTGAAACCAAAACCCCCTGCGCGGGGGCCTACGTTGGGCGATGTTTTCGCCGACCTGCTGGACGAGCCGTCCGAAGCCGGCAAAAGCAGGGTAGTTGACCGCAAGCCGACAGACAAAGCCGTTGAGCCGCCGCCGGTAAAGATTATCCGGAAACCCATCTAGCTTAAGGAGGTGTAACCCGTGTTGAAACGTTTCAAGAAAATGCTGTTTAAAATCCGGAACCCGAATGTCCTTGGCGAAACACTTATCCTCACAAGCAAGGAAGAAGTCTGGAGTATGTACCAAAATTTATCAGAAGAGGAGTTGGCGGAGATAAAAACTAATTTTGAGCGGCTGCAGGGACGGCTGCAGGAGCTTGAGCAAAAGCGGGCCGGCCTTGTGGAGCTGGCCGGCAAGGAAGTGCAAGAGGCTGCCCAGGCGCTGGCCATAGGGAATCCGGCAAAAGTAAGCAAAGATATGACCCACCAGGTGGAGCTTATGGATGTGGCTATCATGCTGGTTAAAGAAGATCTTCAGGCTGCAGAAGCAGAACACATCAAGACACAACTGGCAAAAATCGAAAAGCAGCGGGAACTGGCAAACAAAGAGCGACTGGCGGCTTATGCGGTGTGGCAGACGGCTGAAACGGCATACCAGCAGGCCAGGCAGAAATGGAATGCTGCGGCCTGGGAGAACGACAGCGCCTGCAGAAAACTGGACAGCCAAGCCGAGCCGCTACTGACCAGACTGGCCGAGATTGAACCCGCAGTGGATGAGATTCCGGCCACTAGGACTGTGGAGGCGTGGCTTGACGACCTGCGATCCGGAAAGCTGAAAAACCAGATAATGCCGGGCATGGATCAGAACCTGGACGCGGCGCTGCCAATCTATAATAATGAAACAGCCGTTATCAAAGAGTGGGTGCGGCAAGACAAGCTGGCACGGAAAGCTCACGGCGGAACGGTAAAGCCGCCGGAATGCGTGAAGCACTACACTAAGAAGCGGATTCAAGAGTTAACGGATTCCCTTCATTATCCGGTAAGAGCTGTAGACACCTTTGCCCGAAGAGCGGCGGACTGACCCGGAAAGGGCGGTTTTTTGATGGCTAAAAAATGCGGTATCTGCGACCATCCACAGGTAGAGGAAATAAATGCAGCGCTGGTGGAGGGCGTTATCCTGCGGAAAATAACGGAAAATTTTTCCGTTAAAATGACAGCCCTCCATCGGCATAAGCAGCATATCCCCGCAGGCCTAGTGAAAGCCCAGGAAGCCCGAGAGGTTGCTAAAGCGGATACACTGCTGCAGCAGGTGGCCAACCTGCGGGACAAGGCTTTAAGCATACTGGCCAAGGCGGAACAGGCTGGAGACCTAAGGACGGCGCTTGTCGGTATAAAGGAAGCCCGAGGCTGCCTGGAACTGCTGGCCCGGCTGCAGGGAGAACTACAGGAACAGACCACGGTTAACGTCTTAATCAATCCGCAATGGGTAAATCTGCGGGCGGTGATATTGGCGGCCATGGAGCCTTACCCGGAAGCCCGGTTGAAGCTGGCAGCGGCGTTGGAGGAGGTGGAAAGTAGTGGTGGTCATGTCTTACGAAACAAACGAATTAACCCATGACCTTCAGTCGGCCCTGGACCCGGCTATCTTTGCCCGAAAAGCGCTAGGCTTTGCTCCCGACCCATGGCAAGAACAAGCCTTGCGCTGGAACGGCAAACGGCTACTGTTGAACTGCTGCCGGCAAAGCGGCAAGAGCACTACGGCGGCTATCCTGGCGCTGCATAGAGCGCTATTTTACCCCGCTTCTTTGGTGCTGCTGGTAAGCCCCTCCCTGCGGCAGTCCAGCGAGCTTTTCCGCAAAGCGCAAGACTTGCTCAAGACATTGCCGGAGGCCCAGCAACCCGGACTTGTCGAGGATAACCGGCTATCTCTAACCATGCGCAACAAAAGCCGGATTGTGTCTCTACCCAGCAGCGAAGGCATGATAAGAGGCTTCAGCGGTGCGTCTCTGATTATCGAGGACGAGGCTGCCAGGGTGCCGGACGAACTTTATTTTGCCGTCAGGCCCATGCTGGCCGTTTCGGGCGGAAGGTTAATCCTCATGTCTACGCCATTCGGCAAGCGCGGGCACTTCTTCAAGGAGTGGACGAGCAAAGCCGCATGGGAGCGGATACAGATAACAGCCCGTGGCTGCCCCAGGATAAGCCCTGAATTTCTAGATGAAGAACGCGCAGCCCTGGGCGACTGGTGGTTCCGGCAGGAATACCTTTGTGAGTTTGTCGAGACGGTTGACCAGGTTTTCAGTTACGACCAGGTAATGACGGCCATAACCAATGATGTTAGGCCATTATTCGGAGGTGGCAGCGGTGAATAACTTTTTTCTTGGCCTTGACCTAGGCCAGGCGCAGGACTATACAGCCCTGGCGGTGCTTGAAAGGTTGGAGACGGTGACCGGTGAGAAAACGTTAAGTTTTCGTTTTAAGCACAAACAGGGGGGGCGGCCAATTATTCCCGACCCCTGGGAAAATAATAACCACCCCTGGAGCGGAATTACTTTAAGGACGCAGGAAGTGGATGCGACCGCTAACCTCTACCACCTGCGCCACCTGGAGCGGCTAAAGCTGGGCACTTCTTACCCGGCCATTGTGGAGCGGGTGAAGTCACTGCTTGAAAGTGAGCAGCTAAAAGGGAAAGCGGCCCTGGTGGTGGATAAAACCGGCGTTGGCGCTCCGGTGGTGGATATGTTTAAGGCGGCAGGCCTGCGACCCGTTCCAATCACTATAACCGGCGGGAATACCGTTACCCGCGATGATGACGGCGGATATCATGTGCCTAAACGTGACCTTGTTTCTGTCCTGCAAGTGCTTTTCCAAGCCGGCAGGCTGAAGGTGGCGGCAGAACTGCCCGCGGCCCGGCTGCTGGTAGAGGAATTGCTTAACTTCAGGGTAAAAATCAACGTCAAAACGGCCCATGACAGCTATGAAGCCTGGCGGGAAGGTGTCCATGATGACCTGGTTTTAGCGGTGGCCCTGGCCTGTTGGTACGAAGAAAGCAGTTGAAACTGTCGTAAAAATGTATTATGGCTCTGCGGAGGCCGATAAATAAAGGGTTTTTAGCTTGCCACTTGATAGCATATCAAGAGGGAGGACTGCGCATGTCTGTTCTACCTATCACCGTAAGCCGTTTTTGTAAGGATATTCTGAAGCAGTATCCATTTATGAAACAGGCCCTGAATCAGCTTGACCAGGAGCGGCAAGACATAGCCGAAAGTTACCCGGGCGCCTCATGGCCGGAACCGCAGCGGGTTAAAGCGATAAGCGACCCCACGGCTTCGGCGGCCTTCCGGCTGCTCCGGCTTGAACAGGCCTGGAGTAAGACCCGTTTTTATGTCCAGGCGGTAGAGGACTTGAACCACTTCCTGGAGCCTGATGAGCGAAGGCTTGTTGAGCTACACTACTTCGAGGGATGGCCGGATTGGAAAACGGCACAAGCATTACACATAGAACAAGGAACGTTCTACAGAAGGAAGCGGGCTATTCTTATCCTGCTGGCGCAGCGGCTGGGGTTGTGATGCCTTCCTCTATCACCGGCACAAAAGCAGCTATGCAGGGACATCCTGCGGCAATACCCGCTTTGGAAGCTCGAACTGGCCAGGCTTGATGAAGAACGCCAGTATATTGCCGAGAGCCTGCCGTCTGCTACCTGGCAGGAGCCACCAGGCACGAAAGGCAAGAGCGACAGGACAGCCACGGCTGCTCTGAAGCTGCTGCAGGTTGATGGCGGCCACGACAGGACACGGGCTGCTGTGCAGGCCGTTGAGGATACACTGCGCCTGTTGCCACCGGAGCGGCGGAAAATTGTTAAGCAGCGGTTTTTTCATGGCTGGACAATGCGGAAGATAGCACAGAAACAATATTTGAGCACGCAAACGGTAGCGCGGTATCTGGATGGCGCAATAGAACTGCTGGGACGCCTGCTGGGGCTGTAAGCCTGCGTCAACGCGGCTGGAGCTTGAGGCGGATCGCGGGGGCGGTGGGGTGTAGTCAGGAACTGGTTAGAGATAAGGTCGCTACTTTTAGCATTTCAGTACTGGAGAACCAAAATGCCAAAACCGCCGCTTTTCACCTCACGGACTTCGAGCCGCCGATGGAGGCCGTAGAGCGGGACAGGACAGTAAAAAAGCAGGTTGCCCCGCTTCGCTGGCCGGTTATTCAGTTTCGCCTTTCAAGAGGCGGTTTAATTCGGCTTCGGAGATTCGCCAAAAGTGGCCTATCTTAACAGCCTTAAGGCGACCTTCGCGTATCCACCTATAAACAGTGCTCATGTCTATTTTTAATTTTTTAGCTACTTCTTGCGGGGTGAAATGTTCTTCCATGCCTAAGAACCTCCCTTTGCTGCCCTTTATTAGTGGCTATTATACCATAAAATATACTGAAACACAATCGAAAGCACTTGACTAATAATAAACGATGATATATGCTAATACCAAGTAATAAACACTAATAAATAAACTAAGGAGGAAGAAAGATGAGGGCGGTAATTGACGGCAAGCTGTACGACACGGACAAGGCCCGTATGGTGGCCAGTGACAGGTACTGGGACGGCAGTAACTGGGAGCGGCACGGACGGAATACGATGCTTTACAAGACGGCAAGGGGAGCGTTCTTCCTGCACAGGACAACCCAATGGCAGGGCGAGCGTGAGAGCATTGAACCCCTAAGTATGGAAGAAGCCAAAGGTTACTATGAACGGCTGCCGGAGTATGAGCTTGACTTTGCCGAGGCGTTCGGCGTAGAGCCGGAGGAGGCATAAGCAATGGCCACGCTTGAGAGGCTGCCGGATGTGTCACAAACGGCCTACGGCCTGGTAACGCCAGGCCTGAAGCAGAAAGGAGATTGACAATGATTAAGTCTGCAAAACTAGTTGGCGATGAACTGACGGTAGTTTTCAAGGCGGCCTTCCCTGGCCGGGCAAGCTCCAGTGGTAAGATGATGCTGGTGGCCGGGACAAGCGGCTGGGAAAGGGTGCCGGTTGATGGCTGCGACAAAGACCTGAGTTTTAGTTGTAATATCGGCTATAAGCCGTCAGGCCGCTTCGCTAAAGGTGATTGACCTATGACCCGCTGGCTGACTGATGTCCTGCGTATAACCGATATAGCAGACCCGGCCAGGCGCTTACTGGCTGTGCTGGAGTGCCAGGACGAGGCCGACACCCTGCCGGAAGCCGATGCGCGGCTGTGCCTGAAGCTGCTTATCTGCTGTTGCGATCAGCGACACTTGCAGGGGATAAAGGGCAGGCTGGAGATACTGGCGGGAGCGGCGCCGGGAAGTCCCGCGGCGATGCTGACGGATATGGCCAAGCGGCGGGGAGCCGTAGAGAAATGACGGCCTATGAAGTCACTTCCGCCGGTGGACGCAGAACCATTGTCCATGCGGTAAATAGCGCACAAGCCAAACGGCTGGCAGTCAAGCACTAGGGACTGACAGCTGGCGATCCCTGGACGAGCGTGGCGAGCATGAAGGCGAAGAAGGTAAGCCCAGGAGCCACATAACCATACGGGAAAACTAAAGGAGGCGGAATAAAAATGGCGAAACGGCGCGGGGAAGGCGGAATAACCGTAAATAACATGCAATGCAAGGCGATTGCAGAACAGTTGATAAAGAAGGGTGAAGAATACAGCCAGAGCAGGGCGTTACCGAATTTTAGCTGGGGTGTGTTTTGTTTTGGTGCCGATGCTATAGCAAGAGCCTTGGCACAGCAGGGGTTGTTAACCAATGAACAGGCCACCCGCTTGAGCCGCGGAATTGTCAGGGCGGTCATAAAAGGGAGCGAAACCAATGTCCAAGCGGCGCGGGAATAACGAGGGCAGTATCTACAAGCGGCCTGACGGCTTATGGGTGGCGGTGGCCAGTGTTGGCTTCGACCCGGCCACAGGGAAGCCGAAGCGTAAGAGCTTCTACGGCAAGACCCGGAAAGAAGCTGCTGACAAGATGGCCCAGGCCCTGCAGGAAGTGAAAAATAGCGGCTACGTTGAGCCTACGCGAACTACTTTCGGCGAGTGGCTAGACAAATGGCTGACCGGGTACAAGAAGGGGCAGCTAAAAGCTGGCACTTACGAGAGTTACGAAACGCTGGTTAACGTTCACATTAAGCCGGCATTGGGGAAAATCCCGATGGCGAAACTGCAGGCAAACGCGCTACAGGCATTCTATAATGAAAAACTGGAAAGCGGACGGCATGACGGGGAAGGCGGCCTGTCTACCCGGACAGTGCGCTACCTACACGCTATTATCCGCCAGGCCCTGCAGCAAGCTGTCAAGGAGGGGCTGCTGCCCCGCAATGTGGCCGATGCCACCAGCCCCCCGACCATTAAGAATAAGCAGATGCGGCCAATGGCCGAGGCTGAATTGGTGGACTTCCTGGAGGCGATTAGGGAGGATCGGCTATTTGCAGCCTACCTACTGGCGGCAACAACCGGCCTGCGGCGTGGTGAACTGTTAGGGCTGTGCTGGGATTGTGTCAACCTGGAAAGCGGTGCTCTGACTGTCCAGCGGCAGTTGCTGGCACTTAAAGACAGCATTTCCTTGGAGGAGACCACAAAGAGCAAAAGCGGCAGGCGTAGCGTTACCCTGACCGATGACGCAATCCGGGAACTTAAAAGCCACCGGAAGCGGCAGGCGCAGGAGAAGCTACTGCTGGGCGCGGCCTACCAGGACAGCGGCCTGGTGTTCTGCCGGGAAGACGGGACAGCGCTTAACCCCAAAGACTTCACAAAGCACTTCCAGCGGCGGCTTGTGGCTGCAGGCCTGCCAAAGGTGCGCTTGCACGATCTGCGGCACACCCACGCAACTTTACTGCTGGCCCGTGGGATTCCTGCCAAGCTGGTGCAGGAGCGGCTGGGACACGCCAGCATAACCATGACCCTTGACCTGTACAGCCACGTTACGCCGGAGATGCAGAAACTGGCGGCGGAAAGCCTGAACGGGCTGCTGGCCAAAAGAAAAGGCCCTGCAAAAGCGCAGGGCGAGCAGTAAAAGGATTTAATTGTACCACTAGCAGGGACGCAACCCCTGCTAATTTTTTTGTTCAAAAACTGTCGTAAAACTGTCGTAGTAAGGCTTTTTTATGCTTGTTTCCGGGCTTCTGAAAACCCGCAAACCCTTGATTTTGCTGGTGGAGATGAGGGGAATCGAACCCCTGACCTCTTGAATGCCATTCAAGCGCTCTCCCAACTG
>JAGXSQ010000119.1 GCA_018333395.1 Dethiobacter sp. | reverse complement strand
TGCTGTGCATGAATTTGCTCCTGCCCGAGTCATTACTGTTTTTGGCTGCGGCGGGGAGCGTGACCGCAGCAAGCGCCCGCTGATGGGCGAAGTGGCCGGCAACTGGAGTGATTATTGCATCGTTACCTCCGACAACCCGCGCGGCGAGGATCAACTGCAGATTATGGCGGAAATCCTGCCAGGAGTGGCCCGCAGCAAAGCGAGCCGCCCTCCGGAGGTGTTGCCGGATAGGAAGGAAGCCATCGCCCGGGCCATAGAACTGGCCAAGAATGGTGATGTGGTGCTTATTGCCGGTAAAGGACACGAGACAACACAGATTTTTAACGGCTTCAGCATGCCCTTTGATGACCGTGCTGTCGCCAGGGAAATGATCCGGAGGAGATTGAGTCGCGATGGAAATGAATTGCCGGGAGATACTGGAGATTTCCAGAGGTAAGCTTATCCAGGACGGGGATCCTGATAGGAAGGTTGCCCGCCTGTCGATTGATTCGCGGGAAATCCGGCCGGGAGATTTTTTTGTTCCTTTGGCCGGAGAAAGAGCCGATGGACATGATTTTTTAGCTGACGCTGCCCGGCGGGGCGCTGTCGGCTGTTTTGTGGCGACTTCTTCCCGGGTGTCACTTCCGGCAGGAATCACGGTCATGGCCGTGGAAAACACACTGACAGCTATGCAGCAGGTGGCAGCCAGGCACAGAGACAAATTTTCACTACCTGTGGTAGCTGTTACCGGTTCCTGCGGCAAGACAACGACCAAAGACTTACTCGCCGCCGCCTTGGCTGTCCGTAGCCCCGTGCTACAGACAGAGGGGAATCTGAATAACCATCTTGGCGTACCGCTGATGCTTTCCCGCTTGGAGAAGCGTCACGGTGCGGCTGTGCTGGAGATGGGCATGCGCGGCTTTGGCGAAATTGATTTGCTGGCCAAACTTGCTCGCCCCGGGATAGCTATTATTACTAACATCGGGGAAGCGCATTTGGAAATGCTGGGCAGCAGGGAAAACATCGCCCGGGCCAAGTGTGAGTTGCTTGTACATTTGCCGCTTGACGGCGTGGCTATTCTTAACGCTGATGAGCCGTTGCTGGTCCCATATTTTTGCCGTCTGGCCTGTGAACTAATTACCTTTGGCTTCTCCCCGCAGGCGACCATCCGCTGTGTAGATCTGACACGACTGGAAGGGCAAAATCATCTCTGCTTAGAACAGGACGGCTATCTACCTCTGCAGGTTGCTGCACCGCTACCCGGTCGCCACAATGCTTACAACGTGATGGCGGCAGTGGCGGCAGCCCGAGTGCTGGGCCTCTCAGATGGGGAGATTGTCAAAGGCCTGGCGGCCTTTCGTCCGAGCGGCCTGCGTCTGGAAGTGGTGGACACACCTTCCGGGTGGAAAGTACTGAACGATGCCTATAATGCAAGTCCTTCTTCCACGGTCGCTGCCTTACAGACACTGGAGGAGCTGGCCGGAGAAGGCGGAAAAATTGCTGTTTTAGGAGATATGCTGGAGCTTGGCGTCTACGAGGAAGAGGGCCACCGGCGTGTCGGCCGGATGGTGGCGCAAGTCGGCCCAAAGGCACTCGTTGTTGTCGGTGAGCGAGTCAGGTGGCTGGCTGCGGGAGCACAAGGGGCGGGGTTTGCAAAAGAGCGGATCTTTCACTGCCGGACGCAGGCGGAGGCTGCGGAAACGCTGCGTAAAATAGCTAGGAGCGGCGACTGGATCCTTCTTAAAGGTTCCCGCAGTATGCGCATGGAACTTGTTCTGCACGAACTGCTGGAGGTTGAGAGATGAACGAGCTGTTGCTGCTGACAGCTTTTGCCGCTTTTTTCGTCAGCCTCGTCCTCTCACCTCTGTTTATCAGTCTGCTGCGTCGCTTTCACTTTGGACAGCAAATCCGGGAGGATGGGCCGCGCCGACACAGAAAAAAGGCGGGAACGCCGACCATGGGCGGGGTAATTTTCCTGCTGGCCGTTCTGCCTGTGACTTTGCTCCTAGCACCGCGGACAACGGAGCTTTATCTGCTTTTACTGCTTACTGTCGGCAGTGGCTTAATCGGCTTTGCTGACGACTTTCTGAAAATTGCCCGCCAACGCTCTCTGGGCCTTAAGGCGCGCAGCAAGCTATTTTGGCAGACGCTGCTGATCGTTATTTTTTTTCTGATCTGGCGCGGACTTGGGCACAGCACGGAACTATCGATACCCTTTACCGGCCTTGCCTTTGATATTGGCTTTTTGTACCTGCCTTTTCTACTTTTTTTTGTCATCGGCTTTACCAACGCTGTCAACCTTACTGACGGAATTGATGGACTGGCGGCGGGAACGGCCATTCTGGCCCTGCTTTGCTATCTGCTGATTGCCTCCATGCAGGGAACTGCTGAACTGGCGCATTTTAGCGCGGCGCTGATTGGGGCTGTCTTTGCGTTTTTGATTTACAACCTGCATCCGGCCAGGGTTTTTATGGGGGACGTCGGCTCATTCTCGCTGGGGGCTGCTTTGGCAGCGCTTGCTGTCCTGACGAAGACAGAGTTATTTTTAGTGATTATCGGCGGTGTCTTTGTGCTGGAAACTGTTTCGGTGATTATCCAGGTGCTGATTTTTCAGACCACCGGCAAAAGAGTTTTTCGCATGAGTCCGCTACATCACCATTTCGAGCTGGGAGGACGGAGCGAGTGGCAGGTTGTGACCGCTTTTTGGGCTCTAGGCTTTGTCTTCGCCGTGGCCGGCCTGCTGCAGCTTGGCGCTTTGTGAGGAGGTGTCTCTCTTTTTGTATCCGTTTTCTGAACTGGCCGGGAAAAAGACGGTCGTAATCGGTTTGGCGCGCAGCGGGCTGGCGGCAACACAGCTGCTGCTGGCAGGTGGGGCAGAGGTAATTCTCAATGACCAGAAAGCCCTGACAGAAGCACTGGCAGAGCTGTCGGTTCTGTCAGGCCAGAAGCGGGTCAAATTTGTTTTTGGCTCCCACCCGGCGGAAATTGTCACCCACGAAACACAATTTGTCGTCAAGAGCCCTGGCGTGCCTCTGGACCTGCCGCCTTTGCAACGGGCTGTGGAGCTTGGCGTGCCGGTAATCAGCGAGGTGGAACTGGCTTCCTGGTATATCGCGGCGCCGATTTTTGCCATTACCGGCACCAACGGCAAGACCACCACTACGGCTCTGACTGGGGAGATGTTTAAACTTTCCGGCCGCAGAACATTTGTGGCCGGCAACATTGGCTTGCCGTTAGCGGCTATCGCTGATCAGGTTGCCGCGGATGATGTGGTAGTGGCGGAACTTAGCAGCTTCCAGCTGGAAAGTACGCTTTATTTTCGTCCTCAGGTGTCGGCTATCCTCAATATTACTCCCGACCACCTAGACCGCCACGGTTCGTTTACCGCCTACAGGGAAGCTAAAGCCAAGATTTTTGCCAACCAGGAAGCCGGCACCGCCATCGTGCTAAACGCTGATGACCCGGAAACGATGGCGCTGTGCGGGCGCTCGATAGCGCGCACGTATCTTTTCAGCCGCCGGCGGGAGGTCCGGCAGGGTGCCTTCATCCGTGACGGTCTGCTGTTTCTCAGAGAGGAAAACAGGGAGGTAATGGTCTGCGCCGCTAGGGAGGTGGCTATTCCCGGCGCCCATAATCTAGAAAACGCTCTCGCCGCATCGCTGATCGCTTGGCTTGGCGGAACGGCACCGGCAGCGATTGCCGCAGCGCTCCAGAGCTTCCGCGGCGTCCCGCACCGGTTGGAGTCTGTGGGCCATGTAGGCGGTGTTGAGTTTGTTAACGACTCCAAGGGGACCAACTCCGATGCCGCTATCAAGGCTCTGGAAGCGCTTTCGCGGCGCAAAGTGCTGATTGCTGGCGGTTATGACAAAGGCGGCTCTTTTGCTGCTTTTGCCCAGGCTGTCCGGGAACACGTTTCTTTTGTTGTTATTATCGGTCAGGTAGCGGCCCGCCTAGCCGAAGCACTGCGGTTGGTCGGGTTTTCCAATTTTATCTTTGCCGCTTCCCTCGAGGAAGCGGTGCAGAAAGCCTACCAGGCGGCCAGACCTGGTGATGTCGTCTTGCTTTCACCGGCTTGTGCTTCCTGGGATATGTTTAGCAATTATGAGGAGCGAGGGGAACAGTTCCGGCAGGCAGTACGGGTACTGGAGGGAAAGGAAAATGGCCGGGAGCCTAAAAAAACGGGAACCTGACTTTGTCATTCTTTTTACGGTCATGATGCTGCTGGCCATCGGCCTGGTGATGGTTTTTAGTGCCAGCGCCATTATCGCCGGGCAATCGCATGGTGATATCTATTTCCACCTGCGGCGACAAGCGCTTTGGGCCCTGATTGGTTTTGGCGGGCTGCTTTTTTTCAGCCACTACGACTACTGGAAGCTGCGTCGCTGGACTAATATAGCCCTGCTCGTCAACTTGCTGCTTTTGCTGGCCGTGTTTATTCCCGGGCTTGGGGTAGAGGCCGGCGGAGCTCACCGCTGGATTAGGGTCGGCGGGTTTACTTTGCAGCCTTCTGAACTGACCAAAGTGGTCATGGTCTTATTTGCTTCCGCCTATCTTTCCCGTAAAGGCGTCCGTATGCAATACTTTTTGGAAGGAGCTTTCCCGGTGCTGGCTGTGCTGGGCGTGTTTTTTGGTCTTATCCTGCTGCAGCCTGACCTAGGAACAGTGTTAGCTATTGCCGGAACGAGCATGGTGGTTATTTTTGTGGCGGGCATGCCGCTGCGGCAGCTAGTCGTGGCGGCCTTGTCTGGGCTGCCGCTCGTGGGTTACCTGATGGTCAGCGAAGATTACCGCCTGCAGCGGATACTTTCCTTCCGCGACCCGTGGGCCGACCCGCTCGGAAGCGGTTTCCAAATCATTCAGTCTTTTTACGCTCTTGGACCCGGCGGTCTTTTTGGTGTCGGCCTCGGGCGCAGCCGCCAAAAGTTATTTTATATCCCCGAGCCGCAAAATGATTTTATCTTTGCCATTATCGGTGAAGAACTGGGCTTTATCGGTGCCGCCTGTGTCCTGTTGCTGTTTTTCTTGTTGTTGTGGCGTGGTTTTAAAGTAGCCATGTCTGCTCCTGACATGTTTGGCTCGCTCCTGGCCACAGGACTTATCAGCGCCGTTAGCCTGCAGGCGCTAATCAACATCGCCGTAGTGACCGGTTCCGTTCCTGTTACCGGCATCAACCTGCCGCTAATCAGCGCCGGTGGCTCTTCACTCATTTTTACTATGTGCAGCATGGGCGTTCTGCTGAATATTTCCAAGTATACGAAGCCTAAATAATGTAGCTAATGTCTCGTTTCGGAGGCGTGGCGGTGTGGTGGGGAGGCAATTAAATGCGCGTTCTCTTTGCCGCCGGGGGCACCGGCGGACATATTTATCCGGCTTTGGCCCTCGCCCGGTATCTATGCGCCAGCGAGGGAGCTGAAGCGCTCTTTGTCGGCACAGAGCGCGGCATGGAGAAGGACCTTGTCCCGGCCAGCGGTTTTGAGCTGGAAAAAATTCCGGTCACCGGACTGGAGAGGCGTCTCTCCCTACAGGCAGGACGAGCCCTGCTGATGGCTGGTGCCGGCGTATGGTCGGCCCGGCGTATTATGGCACGCTTTCGTCCTGATGTGGTGGTGGGAATGGGCGGCTATGTGGCCGGCCCGGTGGTGCTGTCCGCTGCTTTAGCCGGGAAGCCGACCGTTATCCACGAACAAAACGCTATTCCAGGCCTTACTAATGTGCTGTTGTCCAGGCTCTCCCGCCGTGTCTGCCTGAGTTTTCCGGGCAGCGAGCGCTACTTCCCGGTACGGGCGCAGACGGTGCTAACCGGAAACCCGCGTGCTAGTGAAGCTGTGCTAGCCGTGGGCTTGTCGGAATTTTTGCCTGCCGGCCTTCTGCCGGGCGTTCCACTACTGTTGTGTGTTGGCGGCAGCCACGGCGCGGCGCGGCTGAACGCAGTATTTGCTCAGTGTCTGGAGCCCGTTCTTGCTGCCTGCGATGTGCAGGTCGTCTACATCACGGGGCAGCGCTATTTCCACGAACTGGAACGGGCGCTACTCCCTCTTGGCAGCCGTTTCCCCCGCCGCCTGCATCTTTTGCCGTATCATGCGGCGTTTCCGGAGCTGCTGGCGAAAACTACCTTGGCAGTCAGCCGGGCGGGGGCGACGACGTGTGCCGAAATCACGGCGCTCGGTGTGCCGGCGATACTCGTCCCCTCGCCCAACGTGACGAACAATCATCAGGAATACAATGCCAGGGCACTTGCCGATCGCGGCGCGGCACTGCTTGCCGGCGAGGCCGAGCTCTCCAGTACCGCTTTGTCTGCCAAGCTGCTAGCATTACTGCGCGACCCAAAAGCGCTGCGCCAAATGTCAGCTGCTAGCAAAGCTTTAGGTTATCCCGATGCCGCCGCGCGCATGGCGGCCGTATTGCTCGAAGTGCTGCAAAAGTAAGATTTTTCAAATATGGGGGTCAAAGTTTTACCGACAGCGCGAGCACACTACCTTTGTTGCCGCATACTATGAATTGCGGCGAAGGGCGGAGTAGGAGGTACAGGTGGAAGATCTCGCCCGACTACTGAGAGAAAAGATTACCGGCCCGGTCAGGACTGCTGAGCCGCTTTCTCGCCATACTTCTTTTAGAGTAGGCGGCCCGGCGGCCTTGTTTGTAGAACCGCAGTCGCTGGCGGAGTTGGTCATGGTGCTTTCGCTTTGCCGGGAGCAAGCTATTTCCTGTTTTATCTTAGGAGGCGGGACTAATCTTCTAGTTTCCGATGGCGGCTTTGACGGTGCAGTGGTGCGCCTAGGAGGAGAGTTTAAAACTTTTTTTTACTCTGGCCTGACTGTAGACTGCGGAGCAGGCGTGCCGCTGCCCACCCTAGCCTTGGATGTCTGCGGGAAGGGCTTGAGCAACCTAGAGTTTGCCGTGGGCATTCCGGGGACGCTGGGCGGCGCTCTGGTGATGAATGCCGGGGCTCACGGCCAGTCGATCGGTCAGTTTGTGGAAGAGGCCGTCGTTTTGGATCGCGACCTGCGGCTACATAGCCTCGTCGGGCAGCAGCTTTGTTTTTCTTACCGGGAAAGTCATCTTGAACCCGGTACCGTTGTCTGCAGAGTAAAAATCCAGCTTGCCCCCCGGCACCACGAAGAGATCCGGCAGAAGTGTGAGGAAGCGCTGCTTTTTCGGCGTAAGCGTCAACCTCGCCAGCCGAGTGCCGGCAGTGTCTTCAAGAACCCGCCAGGTCAGGCGGCGGGTAGGCTGCTGGAGGACGCCGGGTTGAAGGGCCTGCGGGTAGGGGGGGCGATGTTCTCTACTGTGCATGCCAACTTCATCGTCAACTGCGGCGGGGCCACGGCGGCCGATATTATCTCCCTGATTGGGCAGGCGCGCACCGCTGTACGGGGAAAATATGGTGTTGACCTGAGCCTGGAAATTAAGCTTCTTGGTGAATAGCGGAAGGTGGGAGCATGGAAAAACTGCTTGTCAAGGGTGGTCGGCGCCTAGAGGGCGCCATCCGCGTCGGCGGAGCGAAAAATGCTATCTTACCCAGTCTGGCTGCTGTGCTTATCGATAAGAGCGGCGACGAGATTGTGCTGGGTAATGTGCCGCGCATCCGCGATGTTCTGCTGATGGTGGAGATATTGCGTAGTCTGGGCGCCACTGTTGCCTGGGAGGGCCGTAGCCTAGTCATACATACCCGTGACCTTCACAATTTTGCTATCCCAGAGCAACTGATGCGGGAGATGCGTTCCAGCGTTTTTCTAATGGGCGCGCTGCTGGCAAGGCTAGGTCAGGTGCGCATTTCTCACCCGGGCGGGTGCGCTATCGGTCCGCGCCCGATTGACCTGCACCTGAAAGGTCTGGGGGCCCTCGGTGTGCAGATCCGTGAGCAGCACGGCTATATATACGCTACCTGCCGACGTCTGATGGGGACAGATGTCCACTTGGACTATCCGAGCGTTGGGGCTACGGAAAATATCCTGATGGCGTCCATCTACGCCCGCGGGGTGACGGTCATCCATAATGCGGCCAAGGAACCGGAAATAGTTGACCTGCAGAATTTGCTGGTTGCTATGGGGGCGCGCATACGTGGCGCCGGCACGGATCAAATTCGCATTGAGGGCGTTAGCCAGTTGCACGGTGTGGAATACGCCGTTATTCCGGACCGGATCGCGGCCGGGACTTTAATGATGGCTACGGCGGCGACGGGCGGCGACGTTTTGCTGGAGGAGATTATTCCGGCGCATCTGGAGTCTGTGACGGCCAAGCTGCGTGAAGCTGGCGCGCAAGTCCGGGAGGAAAACGGCCGTCTGCGTGTTAAAGGGTTAGAGAGACCGCGAGCTGTAGATACCTTAAGGACGCTTCCTTACCCAGGCTTTCCCACCGATCTGCAGGCCCCTATGATGGCGCTCTTGGTAAGAGGGAGCGGCACCAGCGTAATCATGGAAAATGTCTTCGACTCGCGTTTTAAGCATGTCGACGAACTGCGCCGTATGGGTAGCCAGATTACGGTTGATGGTCGTACGGCAGTAGTAAAAGGAGTGCCGAATTTAACCGGCGCCACGGTTACTGCTTCTGATCTGCGGGCCGGGGCGGCGCTGGTGCTGGCAGGCTTGGCTGCGGAAGGAGAGACGGTAATTGAGGGTGTGCAACATATTGATCGGGGCTACGAGAATTTAGAGGGAGACCTGGCACAGCTTGGTGCTGATATCAGGCGTGTGAACGAGACGGGCTGAAATAGAGACGGTCTGTCTCTGCCATCTTGTGCAGGAGGACTGGCTATGGACAAGCGTTCGTACAGACGGGGCACAATAGTTAATGGACTACACCAAAGAGTGCCGGGCAAAGAAAAAAAAATGCAAGCTCGCCTGCTTTTAACGCTGCTTTTTTTTCTTTTTCTCTGGCTGCTGCTTACTTTTGTCCGTTCTGATTTTTTTCGGCTAGAGGTGATTGCTATCCACGGCCATGTCCGTACTCCGGAGGCGGAAATCAGGGCGGCTCTGCAGCTGAAGGAGGGGACCAATATCTGGAAGATCAGTCCGGCGCTCTTACAACAGCGTGTAGAAGCCATTCCGCGTGTGTCAAGTGCGGAAATAAAGCGGCGCCTACCAAGGAAAATTCTAGTCACCGTCCGCGAGGAGCAGGTTCTGATCCTGGTGCCTTACCAGGAGCACCTACTGGAGCTCAGTATGGATGGTCAGGTGCTCGGCTCAACAAGGGAGCGGCACAATTACGGGTTGCCGCTTTTGACTGGCAGCGGGCCGGTGGAGGTTTCCGTGGGGAAAACGCTGCTCGAAGGCCAGCAACTGGCCGCTGTCAGGGAGATTATGGCGCTGCTCGCGGACAGCAAGCTGCAAGTCTCCGAGCTCAATCTGGCCGACCCGGAAAACCTAGTCCTCGTAACGATGGACGGCTTGGTCGTTTGGCTTGGGAACGGAGAGTATGCAGGAAAAGTCGGGCTTCTACAACAAATTTCGAGCCAGTTGCAAAGCAAGAAGACGGGCGGCTATCTAGATCTGCGCGTTAAGGAGGCACCTGTCTTTGCTGTCGGTAAAGAAGCAGATGAAAGCTGAAAAATGCGTGCCTTAAAAAAGGGAATTGCTAAATTTTGTTGAATAAAAAAACTGCGTGCTTAAGACGGGCAGGAGGTGTGCTTGTGGCCAGACGAAACTTGGTTTGTGGTATGGATATTGGTACTTCTTATGTCCGTGCCCTTGTGGGTGAAATAAATGCTGATGGTTCTATAAATATTATCGGCGTCGGCAAAAGCGTGTCGGAAGGGCTGAAAAAAGGCGTCATTGTGGACCTAGACAAGACGGTGGAGGCGATAACGAGCGCTATCCAGGAAGCGGAGCGGATGGTAGGTACCACTATACCTTCCGCTTTTTTGGGTATTGTCGGCTCTCAGGTCGGTTTAATCAACAACCGCGGGGTAGTTGCCGTTGCCTCCGCAGATAAGGAAATAACAGCGGGTGATGTGGAGCGGGTGTTACAAGCGGCTCGCGTTATAGCCCTGCCTCCCGATAGGGAGATTATTGATGTGTTACCTAGGGAGTTTATTGTGGACGGCTATGATGGCATCCGCGACCCGATTGGCATGGTAGGCGTCCGTCTGGAGGTCGATGCCATGGTGATTACCGGTATGGTGACCTCCATCCGTAATCTGGTCCGCTGTGTTAACCGGGCCGGGCTGGAAATTGACGGTATGGTTCTCAACTCACTGGCCAACGCCGAAGTTACCCTGTCACGCGATGAACAGGAGTTGGGTGTTGTTTTGCTTGATCTGGGCGGAGGGACAACGGAGGTGGCTGTCTTTCAAAACGGTTATATAAAAAATATAGCTGTTCTTCCGGTGGGCGGAGATCACATTACCAACGACATTGCTGTGGGACTGCGCACACCGCTACAGACGGCTGAAAAGTTAAAACTGGAACATGGTGTGGCTCTCCCCTCTCTGCTATCAGCTGGCGCTACGCTGGAATTGCCGCAGATTACCGGCAAAGAGTCGCGCAGAGTGGCAGCACAGGAGTTAGCCATGATTATAGAGCCGCGCCTGACGGAAATCCTGCACCTTGCAGCGCAGGAACTGGGGAAAATGGGCTACCGTGCTCCGCTGCCCGCCGGTGTCGTGCTGACGGGCGGCGTTTCGCTACTGCGCGGTACGGTGGAGCTGGCGGAGGAAATCTTTGCTGCGCCTGTGCGTGTGGCGCAACCAGGTTATGTAGGAGTCAAAAGCCCTATCTATTCTACTGGCGTGGGGATTATCCATTATGTACAGCGAACTCATCTGGCAGGCAACCGGGATCGGTGGGGGAAGGGCCCGGCACGGGCTGGAATTTTATCTAGAATTAGGGCTTGGTTCATGGAAATGTTTGATTAAAACGTGCCGAGGAGGACGACAAATGATTGAATTTGATCTGGAAATGGAAAAACTTGCCCAGATTAAAGTTATCGGTGTTGGTGGAGGCGGTAGCAATGCCGTTAACCGGATGATAGCTGCCGGACTGCGCGGTGTCGAGTTTATCTCTGTCAATACGGACGCGCAGGCTTTGTACATGGCTAATGCGGATTGCAAGCTGCAAATCGGTGAGAAACTGACCAAGGGTCTGGGGGCTGGCGCCAACCCCGAAATTGGCCAGCAGGCTGCCGAAGAAAGCCGGGAGGAAATTAAGCAGGCGCTCAAAGGCGCCGACATGGTCTTTGTTACTGCAGGTATGGGCGGCGGTACCGGTACCGGCGCTGCGCCCATCATTGCCGGTGTCGCCCGTGACCTTGGTGCCCTGACCGTTGGTGTAGTGACCAAGCCCTTTACCTTTGAGGGACGGCGGCGGATGGGGGTAGCAGATAAGGGCATTGCCGCTCTCCGTGAAAAAGTGGACACGCTGATTGTGATCCCTAACGACCGCCTACTGCAGGTGGTAGAAAAAAGGACGCCGATCCTAGAGGCCTTCCGGATTGCTGACGATGTACTGCGTCAGGGGGTGCAGGGCATCTCTGATCTGATTGCCGTACCCGGCTTAATCAACCTAGATTTTGCGGACGTCAAAACAATCATGAAGGAAACGGGAGCGGCGTTGATGGGAATAGGCATTGGTTCTGGCGACAACCGGACCGTAGAGGCGGCTAGGGCGGCTATCTCCAGTCCCTTGCTTGAGACGTCCATTGACGGAGCCCGCGGTGTTCTGCTGAATATTACCGGCGGCAGCAACTTAGGCTTGTTTGAAGTGAACGAAGCGGCCGACATCGTGGCTGAAGCGGCTGACCCGGACGCCAACATTATTTTCGGTGCCGTCATCGACGACAGGTTGCAGGACGAAGTCCGTATTACCGTCATTGCCACCGGTTTTGACCATCGTGTCACGGAGCGCAAGCAAATCATTGAGGAACTGACGCAGCGCACCTTTTCTTCGGATGATATTGATATACCGGCCTTCCTGCGCCGCAAGCGTGTTTAGTTAAAATAAAAAAAATACCTTAACCTGTAGCCGTGTAAGCGGCTTTTTCTTTTTTGACCACATGATGAAAATTTTTAAAAGGAGCCTAGATTGCGACAAATTCTTGTGTCCTGCTTAGCTATAATCAGGCATAGACGTGAGCCTCGCGGCATATCTATTAACAGTTTGTCCAGCCCTGCTGAGGTGAGACGCGGTGTATGTGGAAGACCTGCTGGCCCTGAATTTTATGATCAACATGTTTTTGCTCTTTCTGGCCGCCCGCTTGGCAGGAAAAGCGATAGCACGGAGACGGCTGGTGGTCGGCGGACTACTGGGCGCACTGTACAGTCTGGTAGTCTATTTGCCCGAGCCAGGGTGGACCTCTTCTTGGACTGCCAGGCTGGCCGCTTCGCTGCTCATTGTCCTTGTTACTTTCCGTCCGCTGCGTGTTGTTGAAATCCCGCGGCTTTGTGGCGCTCTTTTTCTGGCGGCCTTCTTTCTGGCCGGCACCGTTTTTGCCCTGCACTTTTACGGTGGAGCGCCAGCCTTTATCCGTGGTGGTGTCTTTTATGTCGAACCGCCACGCCCCGACGTACTTTTCGCCGGTGTCTTGGTTACCTTCCTGCTCGTCTTTGGCGTCTGGCACTTTGGGGAACGGCAACGCGCCAGAAGCCGGCTGTACTACGAGCTATTTCTGCACAACGAGGGAAGGGACGTTGCCCTGCCGGCCATGCTGGACACAGGCAACAGTTTGTGCGACCCGCTGTCGGGGAAACCGCTCTGTATTGCCACTTATTCTGCTGTCAAGGAGCTGTTGCCCGGCGTGCTTTGCCGAGCTTTTGAGACGGGGCAGGATCCGGTTGCCGCTTTAAGCACACTGGAAGGGCGGGCCGCCAGTCGTTTTACTGTCGTTCCCTACCGCTCTTTGGAAAGCTCCGGGCTGCTGGTGAGTTTTCGACCGGAGGCAGTATATTTGGTGAACGGTGGCGAAAGGCGCTACCTTGAGGGGGCCGTCATCGCCCTGACCAGCCGAAAACTTTCTGCTGATGGCTCCCTGGCAGTGCTGTTGCACCCCGATATTTTGCGTTAAGAAAAAAGTTAAGGAGGCAATACGTTGAAGGCGCTGGCACGGGTAAAACTGAAAGCGCGTCTTTTTTTTCTGAGGACTATGCTACGGCTTGGCCTGGATTTTTTGCCGGAGGTTTTTTATGTCGGCAGTTCAGAAGCGCTGCCTCCGGCACTGTCCCAGGACGAAGAGCGCTATTTGCTGGAAAAGCTAAAAAAGGGCGACTGGGCGGTTAAGACGGTGCTGATTGAGCGCAACCTCCGCCTGGTCGTTTATATTGCCAGGAAATTTGAAAATACTGGTATCTATGTCGATGACCTGATCTCGATTGGCACCGTTGGTCTGATTAAGGCGGTTAATACTTTTGATCCGCACAAAAACATTAAGCTTGCTACTTATGCTTCCAAATGCATTGAAAATGAGATCCTGATGTTTTTGCGACGTAATAATAAAGTGAAGGCGGAAATTTCCTTCGACGAGCCGCTCAACATCGACTGGGATGGTAATGAATTGCTGCTTTCTGATGTGCTTGGTACGGAAAACGATTTGGTGCTGAAAAACATCGAAGCGGAAGTGGAAAAAATGCTGCTACATTTGGCTATGGAAAAACTGAACCGGCGGGAAAGGAAGATCATGGAACTGCGCTTTGGATTACTAGGCGATGAGGAAAAGACACAGAAGGAAGTAGCTTATATGCTGGGTATTTCGCAGTCTTACATCTCAAGGCTGGAAAAAAGGATTATCAAACGGTTAAAGAAAGAAATTAAAAAAATGGAGTAATGCTCCGCTGCGCCGGTATTTATTGACAGTATAAAAACACCTGTCCGGGAGATAATGCAGGATAAATACAGGAAAAAATTTTTTTCTTGCCATTATGAGCGGAAGGGGCTACGGCGTGATCAATAAAGTAGAAATATGTGGTGTCAATACTGCTAAATTGCCTGTGCTAACGAGTGAGGAAATGCGCCGTATGCTTACCCGTCTGCGTGCAGGCGACGGTTCTGTCCGCGAGAAGCTGGTCAATGGTAACCTGCGGCTGGTACTTAGCGTTATTCAGCGGTTCAATAACCGCGGCGAATATGTGGACGACCTTTTTCAGGTGGGGTGTATCGGGTTAATCAAGGCCATTGATAATTTTGACCTTTCCCAGAATGTCAAGTTTTCCACGTATGCCGTGCCGATGATTATTGGCGAAATTCGGCGCTATCTGCGGGATAATAACCCTATCCGTGTCTCGCGTTCCTTGCGGGATATCGCTTATAAAGTGTTGCAGGTCAGGGATACGCTGGCGAACCGCTTTGGCCGCGAACCGAACATCAATGAAATCGCCAGCGAACTAAACCTAAAGCGGGAAGAGGTAGTATTTGCTTTAGACGCGATCCAGGAGCCTGTTTCTCTGTTTGAGCCCATCTACCACGATGGCGGAGACCCCATCTTTGTGATGGACCAGATCTCCGATGATAGGAACCAGGATGAGAAGTGGTTGGATGTTCTGGCCATCAAAGAAGCGTTGCAGAAGTTAAACGAGAGAGAGAAATTAATTCTCACCTTACGGTTTTACCGTGGCAGGACGCAGATGGAAGTTGCTGAAGAAATCGGTATTTCTCAGGCCCAGGTATCGCGTCTGGAAAAAGCGGCTCTTGTCCACCTGCGCAAATATGTTCAGTAGGAAGAAGGTAGGGAAGGTGTGCAAAAAGCAACTGCTTATTAGAACGGCGGCCAGTGTTTTATTGGTCATGACATTTTTGTTTTTGTATTACTCTCCTCCCGGTGAAACTATCCTTGCTTTTAACCAAAGCAACCTGATGCGTGTGACGGAAATGCGGGAGGTTGATGGGCAGATAATCTTCAGGCGCCTAGCACCTGTCACGGAAATGCGTCCTTGACTACTCACGGCATAACGACCAGTTTCCAGAGGGTAAGAGCCCGGCCAAATTTTCAGGCGGGCTTTTTTGTTTTTCGTTTATAAAATCTGACTGACTAACAGCGCGCCGCTCATATAATATAAAAAGATGATAAGGGGAGCTGGATGTAATGCTCAAGATTTCGGAGTTGCGTAACAGGGAAGTGGTCAATGTTGTGGACGGTAAAAAGCTCGGAACCATCTGCGACCTTGATGTTGACCTAGAAAACGGGCGTGTTACCGCTATCGTCGTTCCTAGCGGTGGGCGGTTTTGCAGCTTATTTGGAGGGGGCAAAGACTACATTATTCCCTGGGAGAGCATAGTTAAAATTGGCGTGGATACCATCCTTATCGAACTACCGGGGCCTACCGACCTAAAACGTTAAATGACCCTAAATGGTCTTTACACACAACATTTAGTTGGTGTATAATTGTGGCAGCACTAGATATGGTATGCAAAGGAGGCGGCCCCGGTGAGGTGTCCTTTCTGCGCTTGCCTGGAAAGCCGGGTCATGGATTCACGTTCTGCTGATGAAGGAGGCAGTATCCGCAGGAGGCGGGAGTGCGAACGCTGTGGGAGGCGTTTTACGACCTATGAAAAGATGGAGGAAGCTCCGCTGATTGTAGTCAAGCGCGACGGCCGCAGGCAGCTGTTTGACCGGGCGAAGATTATTAACGGTTTGATTTATGCCGGGGGCAAAAGGAAAATACCGTTAAGCACGTTTGACAGTCTGGTGGACGAGCTGGAGCGGGAGTTGCGGAACAGTTTCTATCAGGAAGTGTCTTCCGATGAAATTGGCAATCAGGTATTGGCTAAGCTACGGGAAATTGATGAGGTAGCGTATGTCCGCTTTGCTTCCGTCTACCACCAGTTTGAGTGTATTGACGACTTCAGGCAGGCGCTGTCACAAATGCCTGATGTCGGGAAGGCAGATCTGTAAAAGATAATTTAGCCCTAAAAACAGCAGGAGGGAAAGAGTGATGTTTACTGAAATCAGAAAACGTGACGGGCGCATTGTCCCTTTTGATATGGAAAAAATTACGGAAGCCATCTTCAAGGCGGCTAAAGCAGTCGGCGGCGAAAACAGGAAAATTGCGGAAAACCTGGCCAAACAGGTAACGTCCGAGCTGCAGAAGCAAGGATACAACGGTGTTATCCCGACGGTGGAAGAAGTCCAGGATGCGGTGGAAAATACTTTAATTGAAAATGGACATGCCCGGACAGCCAAAGTCTATATCCTTTATCGCGACCGTCGCACCCGCATCCGGGAAGGCAAGTCGGATCTGATGGACACTGTCAAGGAGATCTTGGTGGAGACAAGCCGGGAAAATGCCAATATTTCTAATTCGCCGTCGGCGAAGATGCTGCAGATTGCCAGCGCCGCCAGCAAGCGCTATTACCTGACAAACCTGCTTCCGGATGATTTTTCCCATGCTCACGCTTCCGGTGCTCTGCATATCCACGACCTTGATTATTACGGTAAGACCTTAAACTGTCTGCAGATTGATTTAACCCGCATGCTGACGGAAGGCTTTAATACTGGCTACGGCTTTATCCGTCCTCCCAAAAGAGTAGCTTCGGCGACGGCTCAGGCAGCCATTATTTTACAAAGTAACCAGAACGATATGTTTGGCGGGCAGAGTTTCCCACATTTTGACCGTTCCATGGCGCACGTCATCCGCCAGATGCCAAGCTTGCCGGATGAGGAAGAAGTGTTCCAGGCGATGGAGGGCTTAATCTATAACCTTAATACGATGCACTCTAGAGCTGGAGCTCAAGTCCCTTTTTCCAGCATTAACTTGGGTACAGACACCACCGCAGAAGGACGGGCCGTGACTCGCTCGGTGCTGAGGGCGTTTGAAAGGGGGCTTGGCAACGGGGAAAGCCCCATCTTCCCCAACTTGGTGTTTCGTGTGCAGGAAGGCGTTAATTTCAATGTTAACGACCCGAACTACGACCTGCTGCAGCTAGCCTTTAAAGTGGCCAGCCGTCGCCTAAACCCGACTTTTGGTTTTATGGATGCTTCGTTTAATAGGCCTTTTGGGGATGAGATTGCTTATATGGGTTGCCGCACCCGCGTCATTGGCAACCGGCATGGTCCGGAAATTTCTGCTGGTCGGGGGAACATCGCCCCGGTTTCTCTCAACCTGCCGCGTGTGGCGCTGCAGACACGGGAGGTTAATTTCTTTTTTGCGGAGCTGGATCGTCTCTTGCGCTTGGCTGCGCGGCAGCTTTTACACCGTTTTGAAATCCTCGGTAACCTGCGCGCTCGCGACCTGCCGTTCCTGATGGGACAGAAGCTGTATATGGGTTCCGAGCACTTAAAAGCCGACGACCCCATAAAGGAAGTAATTAAACACGGTACTCTCGTCGTAGGCTTTATCGGCCTGACGGAGACGCTGCTCGCGCTAATCGGCAAGCACCATGGGGAGGACCGGGAGGCGCAGGAACTGGGCTTGGCTATTGTCGCTCATATGGCGCGGAGCATGGAGCAGTTTTCTGAAGAATTCGACCTTAATTTTGCCCTGGTGGCCACACCGGCCGAAGGATTGTCCGGGAGGTTTATTAAGATGGATCGCGCCATTTTTGGCACTATCCCCAAGATCACCGACAAAGAATACTATACCAATTCATTCCATATGCCCGTCAACTACTGTATGTCTGTGTTTGATAAGCTCAGCCTAGAGGGAGAATATCACAAGCTTTGCAAGGCGGGCCATATCTCCTATGTGGAGCTGGAATCTCCTCCGTATCAGAATGTGGAGGCGGTCGAAGCAATTGTGCGGCATATGGCTGCTTCCGACATGGGCTACGGCGGCATTAACTATCCCATTGATGAGTGTCGCAGCTGTGGTTTGAGCGGTATATTCCATGACGGCTGCCCTGGATGTGGCAGCGGCGATATCCGCCGTATCCGTCGCATTACCGGCTACCTGTCCACGGAGGAGCGCTTTAACAGCGCTAAGCAGGCGGAGCTTAAGGATCGCCGGCCGCACTGCCAATAAAGGGATGCTGGAGGTCAGAAGCGAACGGAGTGGAAAGGATGGTGTGATGGTGAGGGTCAGACTGGCCGGAATCGCCTGGCAAAGCGTGGTAGATGGTCCGGGGGTGCGGGCGGTTGTCTTTGCCCAGGGCTGCCCGCACGATTGCCCCGGCTGTCATAATCCTCACGCCTTGGATCCGGAAGGAGGACAGTGGCATGACCTGGAAGAGCTTGCCGGAAGACTGAGTGGCTACTGCGGTCTGCGGGGCGTCACCTTTTCCGGAGGTGAACCGTTTCTTCAGGCTGCGGCCTTTGCTGCTTTGGCCGAGAGGATGAGGTCTTACGGCCAAGATATCGTGACTTTCAGTGGTTTTACTTACGAAGAGCTTTGTCTGACGGCGGCTACCGACCTTGCTGTGAGGGCACTTTTGCAGGAGAGCGATTTGTTGATAGATGGCCCCTACGTTCAGGAGGAGCGCGACCTGTTGCTTGCTTTTCGCGGGTCACGAAACCAGCGTGTTATCGACCTAGCTGCCACGCGGGAGGCCGGCGGGGTAGTCCTTTCACCATGGCATTTCCGCTGACGGGAGACGGAAAATGACGCAAGTGACGATCCAGACACATCATGGTCTACAAGTGCTCATGTTTAGTCATCTTTTGGCGGGCAGCGTGCTACACGGCTTTTCCCTGCGCACCGGCGGCGTGAGCGCTTCTCCTTACGATACGCTGAATATGGGTTTCCATGTAGGTGATGACCGGCAGGCCGTCCGTGAAAACAGGAGGCGTTTTGCTGCCGCTTTAGGTTTTTGCCCCCAGCGCGTGATATCCGGACAACAGATCCACGACGCTGCCATTGTGAACGTGACCCAGGAGGAGTGCGGGCGCGGCGCTGACACTGATGCGGATGCGCTTCCCGGGACGGACGGCCTACTTACCGGCGAACCCGGCGTGGTGCTGATGGCTCATGCCGCTGACTGTGCGCTCCTCTTTTTTTACGAGGCCACCCAAAATTATGCCGGTCTGGCCCACGCGGGCTGGCGCGGCGCGGTGGCTGGCCTGGCCCCGGCTATGGTGGAAAAACTCGCCGAGCGCGGGTGCCGGCGTGAAGCTATAAGTGTCGCTTTATCTCCGGCGATTGGACCGTGTTGTTACCGGGTCGGGGAAGAAGTGGTGGAGTGTGTGCCAGAAAAATGGCGGCGACTCGTTCTTAGAAAACGCAGCCAGGGCTATTTTTTCGACTTGCCCGGACTGCTGCGGCTCTTGCTTTTGGCAGCCGGGATTAAAGAGGAAAACCTAGTTGTGGCCAACTATTGCACTAGCTGCCACAGTGATAAATTCTTTTCTTACCGCAGGGCGGGCGGCAGAACCGGACGGATGGCTGGTATGATTGCTCTGCCAAAGGTGAGGGCAACGTGAGAAACAGGAAAAATTTTGTGGTGCTGCCTGGCAGAAAAAGGACGAAAACGAGTAAAAAACTGCCTATGGTCTTTTTAGGAATGACGTTTTTGTTTTTTGGTCTTCAGGCGCTTTATTCTCTGTCGCATAACTTTATCGCGGCCCGCTTTGTGCGGACGGCTCTGGCAGAAAAAGGATTTCTGCAGGACAGCAAGAGTATCCACGGAGTATTTATCCGTGCTGAACAGGTGGTGGCGGCTCCGGTGACGGGGACGCTTACTTGGCTGGTGCAAGGAGGAGAACGCCTAGCAGCAGGGACACCGGTGGCGCAACTGGCCGCCGGAGAGCAGCTTGGGAATACGACGATTACTTCTCCTCTGCCAGGAGTAGTGATGCTTGCGCTGGACGGCCTGGAAGGCGCGCTACAACCGCAGGCGCTGGAGACGGTCGATGTCGTCGGACTCTTGAAAAACCCGCCACCCAAGCAGCAGTTTGCGGCAGGTGACCTAATCAAACAGGGCAGCATGCTGTTTAAGGTGGTCGACAATCACCGTTCATATTTTCTCTTTGCCCTGCTTGCCGAGGAGCACCGGTCTCTCGGACTGGCCACTGGTCAGCTGTTGCGCTTTTCCTTCGACTCCGGACAGGAGGTGTCCGGAAAGTTGGTGATGCAGCAGACGGATGAAGATGCGGAGAAGGTTATTATGGCTGCCGAGCTGACGGCTGATATACGCCAGCCTACTCGCTTTGCTGAGGCACAGCTTATTTTTGACAAGACACGGGGCATCGTCGTCCCAACTTCCGCCCTAGTGCAGCGCGGCGAGGAGGTCGGGGTTTACACCCTAGAGCAAGCGACGGTGAGCTACAGGCCTGTAGAGGTTTTGGCGGCGGGGGAAGAAACGGTTGTGGTCGAAGGACTGCGCCTAGGGCTGAAAGTAATCGTTAATCCTAGGCTGGTGAGGGAGGGACAAAGGTTATGAGTGACCTGCAGCGTAACGTGACCTTGATTCGCGCCCGCCTGCACGAGGCGGCCCGGCGCCGGGGACGAGAAGAAATCAGTCTGGTAGCCGTAACGAAGACCGTTTCCGCTGCCCTGATTGGCGAGGCCTTAAAGCTTGGTGTACGCTCTTTTGGCGAAAACCGTCTGCAGGAAGCTTTGCCAAAGGTAACCCTGTTTCCGGTAGCTGATTGGCATTTTATTGGCCGTCTGCAGACAAATAAGGCCGGGGAAGCCGCTGGCCGCTTCAGCCTGATTCATTCGCTGGACCGCTGGAAACTGGCGGAGGCGCTCCAGAAACATGGCGAAGCCAAGGGGTTGCTGATTAAGGTGCTGGTACAGGTGAATGTGGCCGGAGAGGAGCAGAAGGGTGGGCTGGCGCCGGAGGAACTGACCGATTTTCTGGCGGCTGTGGCAGGGCTTTCCTGCCTGCAGGTCGAAGGGTTGATGACGGTGCCGCCGTATGAGGATAATCCGGAAAAAACCCGCCCGTATTTCCGGGAGATGTACCGGCTTTTCAGTACCTGCCGTGTACCCGGTGTGTACATGCGGATACTATCCATGGGCATGTCTGATGATTACCTTGTCGCTGTGGAGGAAGGCGCCAACCTGGTACGTTTAGGCAGTGCTGTTTTTGGGTCTCGAACAAACGAAGGGGGATGAATATGGCTAGATTATGGGAAAAAACTTTATCTTTCCTTGGTCTGGTAGAGGAAACCGAAGAGGAGGAGGTTTTAGGCGAAGCGGAATTTGTTCGCCCTTCAGGCCGCAAGGGTTCCGTCCTTAACCTGCACAGTGGCAAGAACATGCGTCTGGTAATTGCCAAGCCTCGAGAGTTTGCCGAAGCGCAGCAAATCGTGGAGCACATCAAGACGAGAAAGCCGGTACTGGTTAACCTGGAGGGGACGGAGCTCAGCGAAGCAAAGAGGATTATCGACTTTATCTCTGGCGCAACTTTTGCTTTAGACGGTAACATGCAGAAAGTAAGCCAGCAGATTTTTGTCTTTGCCCCGACCCAGGTAGAGGTTAATGCCGAAAGCAAAAAAGAGACTGGCGAGCGGGGTATCGCTGCTAGGCGGGAAGAGTGAGTCAAGACGCTTTGGACAGAGAGAAAATCCTGGAACGTTTTGCGCAGGAACTGGATCGAATCACAGCCGCTACGGTACTTGACCGGATAAAACAGATGGAAAGTGCTGGTCAATCAGAAGTCACCGACTTTTTTGACCCGGCGCAGCAACGCGTGGCGGAAAGGGTGCTGCACCACTTTAAGGCACTCAAACATACTGTCTGGGGCGGCTATCCGGAGGCGGAGCGCGCCCGTGTCCTGATCTATCCTGCTGCCCGCCAGTCAGGAGCGTCCCAAGTGCCGCTTGCCTTTATAGAGATTGATCCCGGCCGCGAGGCTGCAGAACTGAGTCATCGGGATTATCTCGGGGCGGTGCTGGCTCTCGGATTACGGCGGGAAAAAATCGGCGATGTTCTCCTGACGGCGGCAGGTGTTGCTCAGATCGTTATTTCTCCAGAAATGTTGCCCTACTTGCTGGGCAATCTGACTGCGGTGGGCCGTTTTAGTGTGCGCCTGTGGGAAATTGGCGCGCAGGATTTGTGTCCGGCCGTACCACGCTCACGGGAAGTCCGGGCTACTGTGGCTAGCCTCCGTCTGGACGCGGTAGCTAGTGCTGGGTTTGGTCTATCCCGGAGCAAACTGGTCCCCGCTGTGCGTTCCGGACAAGTGAAGCTCAACTGGCAATCTGTGAAAACCCCGAGTGCTTTCGTCAAGGAAGGCGATGTTATTTCCCTAGCGGGACGGGGTCGTGTGGAGGTAACCGCGGTGCTGGGGGAAAGCCGCAAAGGCCGTCTTCAGCTACTATTAAAAAAACATTTTTAGCTAGGAGGCAGGAGTTATTTTCTAAGCAGGCGAACTTATTGCACAGTCGCTACATGTGCGGGAGCGGAGAAAGAGTCGGGAAGCACAGGAAATCAGCGGGAGGTATGCAGTGTGCCATTAACGCCGATCGATGTTCAGAACAAGGAATTCAGCCGTTCTATACGCGGCTTTTCTCCAACCGAGGTAGATGAATTTCTTGACCGTATCTCTAAAGAAATGGAATCCCTAATCAAGGAAAACATAGCCAGCAGGGAGCAGTTGTCACAGGTAAAGGATAAGCTGAACCATTACCACAAACTTGAGGAAACTTTACATAACGCTATCATCGTCGCTCAGGAAACAGCGGAGGACGTAAAGCGCAACGCGGCCAAAGAAGCCGAACTTATTCGTCGTGAGGCTGACAGGGATGCAGCCCGCATCATGGATGAGGCCCGCTACAAAGCGAGCCGTATTTTGGCGGAACACGAAGAGGTTTACAAACAGGCCCAGATTTTCAAGATGCGTTTCCGCTCTCTCGTTGAGGCGCAACTGTCTACCCTAGAGTTGGAGGATTGGCTGACCCTAGGCGAGGGACAGGCAGCCAAGCGCGGCGCCTGACCCTCGGCGACAACTCCGCTCTGGCAGTTAAGGGCGTTGCTTGCTAAACAAAAAAGATGGTGGTATACTGAAGGCATTAAAGTGTTTAGACATGGTTGGTGCTGTCTCGACATCAAATATAGACAAAGACAATGAGCGGGACGAGTAAGCGAGCGTTTGCGGTCAAGCGAGCCAGGGGTGGTGAGAGCCTGGTGCGCGGAGGCGCTGAAAATCACCCGTGAGTCGCAGGCGAAATTAAAGTAGCTGTAGCCGGCGTTAGCCGTTAAGAAAAGTAAGTGGCAATAGAGCCGAGCTTTATGTTGCAAACCAGGTGGTACCGCGGGAGAATTCCCGTCCTAGGCAGGGCGGGAGTTTTAATTTTTTTCCCAGTTTACGGAGGTGCAAGATGGAAAAACAAGATTATACCAAAACTCTAAATCTGCCCAAGACCGATTTTCCCATGCGTGCCAATTTGCCGGAGCGGGAACCGGAGATTATGTCCCGGTGGGAGGCGCAGAATATTTATAGGAAAGTGCAGGAGAGTAGGTGCGGTTGCCCTAAGTTTGTGTTGCACGACGGCCCGCCCTACGCCAACGGCGATATTCACATGGGCACGGCCTTAAACAAGGTCTTGAAGGACATTATCGTCAAACATAAGACGATGAACGGGTACGATGCGCCTTATGTGCCTGGTTGGGATACCCATGGCCTGCCGATAGAGCACCAGGTGGTGAAATCTGGGAAAGTAAAGCGTGGCGAGGTCACGGCACTGGAGTTTAGGCGTCATTGCCGTGATTTTGCGCTCCATTACATGTCGGTGCAGCGCGGGCAATTTAAGCGACTTGGCGTGCGCGGGGACTGGGAAGCTCCTTATCTGACGCTTAACCCGGCTTTTGAGGCCAAACAGATTGAAGTCTTTGGTCAGATGGCAGCCTCGGGCTATATCTACAAGGGGCTCAAGCCTGTTCATTGGTGCCCGCAATGTGAGACGGCGCTGGCGGAGGCGGAGATAGAGTATCAGGACCGCAAGTCCCCCTCTATCTATGTCCGTTTCCAGGTAATGGATGCTAAGGGCAAGCTCCCGGATGCGGAGCAGGTCTGGTTTGTTATCTGGACGACCACGCCCTGGACTATTCCGGCCAACATGGCTGTCTGTTTGCACCCTGACTATACTTACGTCCGCGTGGCAACACCGCAGGGTAACATCATTGTCGCCGGAGAGTTGCTCGGCAGTGTGCTGGAAACACTTAAAATTACGGATTACCGGGTCGTGGAGAAATACCGCGGCGCTGATCTGGAAGGGATTGTCTGCCGTCATCCGCTATATACCGACCGCCAATCAGTGGTCGTTTTGGGCGGGCATGTTACTCTGGAGGCCGGAACGGGTTGTGTCCATACAGCTCCTGGTCATGGCCAAGAGGACTTTGATGTAGCCCTTAATTATGGACTGCCCATTTTTGCCCCGATGGATCATACCGGCCGTTTTACCAAAGAGGCTGGTCGTTTTGTCGGGTTGCGCTATGACGAGGGCAACAAGGCGGTTTCCCAAGCTCTGGAAGAAGAAGGCGCGCTTTTGTCTTTCTCTAGGCTAACGCATCCCTACCCACACTGCTGGCGCTGCAAGGAGCCGGTCATTTTCCGTGCTACAGAGCAATGGTTTGCTTCGGTGAAAGGCTTTCGTCAAGAGACGCTGCAAGCTATCAAGGAGGTGCGCTGGATCCCGGCCTGGGGCGAAGAGCGTATTCGCAACATGGTTGCCGAGCGGCACGACTGGTGCATTTCGCGCCAGCGTGTCTGGGGAGTGCCGATCCCCATTTTCTACTGCGCCGCTTGCAACAGTGAACTAATTAACGATGAAACAATCCGTGCTGTGGCAGAGCTTTTTGCCAGGGAGGGAGCCGATGCCTGGTTTGCCCGGGAAGCGGCGGAAATCCTGCCTGCCGGAACGCATTGCCCGGCTTGTTCCCACTCGGCCTTCCGCAAGGAAACAGATATTATGGATGTCTGGTTTGATTCCGGCTCTTCCCACGCCGCTGTACTGGAGACACATCCGGATCTAGTTTCGCCGGCCGACCTTTATCTGGAAGGCTCTGATCAGTATCGCGGCTGGTTCCAGTCCTCTCTGCTCACCTCAGTGGCCACTCGCTGGCGGGCACCTTACCGCGCCACGCTGACCCACGGGTGGGTGGTCGATGGTGAGGGTAAAAAAATGTCCAAATCAACGGGTAACGTTATCGCGCCGGAACAAATTATCAGGCAGTACGGCGCCGATATCCTACGCTTGTGGGTTTCCTCCTCGGACTTTAAAAGCGATGTGCGCGTTTCGCCGGACATCCTGAAGCAATTAGCGGAGATTTACCGCAAAATCCGCAACACTATCCGCTACCTACTTGGCAACTGTTATGATTTTGACCAGGCCAGCTGTACCGTCCCTTACGAAAAGCTGGAAGAGCTGGACCGTTACGTGTTGCACCGCCTGCAAGTGCTGACGGAACGGGTCAGCCGCGCCTACGAGGAGTTTGAGTACCATGTCGTTTTCCATGCCATCCACAATTTTTGCGTGGTGGAGATGTCCAACTTCTACTTGGATGTCTTGAAAGACCGACTCTACACCTCGCCTGCAGCAGCGGTGGCCCGCCGTTCTGCCCAGACGGCCATGTACGAGATTCTGCTGACTCTAGTCAGGCTGATTACACCTGTACTGACTTTTACCGCCGAGGAAACCTGGGCCTATCTTCCAGGCAGACGGGAGGAGAGCGTTCAGCTGGCCACCTGGCCTGCCGTTAACACAGCTTGGCTTGATCCGGTGTTAGATTCTTGCTGGCAAAAACTGCTGTCCTGGCGTGACGTGGTGACCCGCCGCCTGGAGGAGGCACGCCAGCAAAAAATGATTGGTTCGTCCCTAGGTGCGGCGCTGGATCTTTTTGCCGGTGAGGCGGCTTATGCTGCGCTCCTGCCGTTTAAGGACCGACTGGCGGAGCTGTTTATCGTTTCTGCCTGTACGCTGCGCGGGCCGGAGGAAGTAGTGCCGGCGGGCGTGGTGCCTGAAGAGGGCCTTGCTGTGGTGGTAAGCACAGCGCCAGGGGGAAAATGTGAGCGCTGCTGGAATATTCACCCCCATTTGGGGCATAGTGAAAATCATCCCACGCTCTGCCCACGTTGCAGCGCAACAGTCCGCGCTAGAGTTTGACATCCGGGAGCCGAAAAAGGAATTTTGCTCGATTTGTCGAACAGAAGCACGAAACGGGAGGGGGAGAGCACTTGCGTGGCTGGGTCTGGCGCTGGATTCTGAATGCCTTGGCACTTTATGCTGTGGCCTACGTTCTTGATGGTGTTAACATTGAAGGTGTGGGCGCCGCTTTAATCGCGGCACTGGTTTGGGGTTTTGTTAACACGGCCATCCGGCCGCTAGTGAATGTTATTACGCTACCGGTCAACATCTTAACTGTGGGTTTGTTTACTTTTGTGGTTAATGGTCTTTTGCTTTGGCTGGTGGCTGATGTGGTTGAGGGCTTTGACGTAATCAGCATTTGGGACGGCATCCTAGGCGCTTTTTTGCTCTCTGTGTTCAGCAGTGTGCTCAGTGCACTGGTAGGGAAAAAATAACTATTGCTTCGTCCGCTAGGTGTGTCTTCTCGGTGGACTGTGAAGGATTACAACTGTCTGGGGAGAATATTCTACCCAGACAGTTGTAGCTGTTTAAACAAAGCAATCTTTACGCAGCTCCTAGTAGAGGGGGAAAGGCTGTGCTCCGCAAAATAATGCAGTTAGGCCTGTTTGCGGCGGGGATATTATTTGTGCTAGCTCTTGCTTTGGGCGTAGGGATAGCCATTGGGGCAGCGCTGGCGCTGGCCCTGAAGTTGTTCTGAGGTACAATGGTTCACCAGGGGGCCCCGTAAATTGACAGTCTTGGAGGCATAAACTATAATTAATAATCATAGGAAAGCTTCAGATAGCCAGGGGGATGAATTTGCGCATTTTGTTAACCAACGACGACGGGATTTTTGCGGAAGGATTGCAGGCGCTGGCTGGTTGTTTTCATGCCGTAGCCGAGACCTATATCGTAGCACCTGACCATGAACAAAGCGCCACCGGACACGCTATCACCATGCACCGGCCGCTGCGCGCAGAGCCGGTAAAGTTGCCGCTTACTCCGGAGGTGCCGGCTTGGGCCGTCAACGGGACACCGGCCGACTGCGTAAAGCTGGCCGTAGAGTCTCTTTTGCCGGATAAGCCCGATTTGGTCGTATCAGGTATTAACCGCGGCGCTAATCTGGGGACGGATGTACTTTATTCCGGCACAGTTTCCGCGGCCATTGAAGGCGTCATCCTCGGAATTCCGGCCATCGCTGTCAGCCTTACAGAATACCGTGAGCCCCGCTATGAATATGCTGCCGAATTTATCTGCCACTTGGCTGAATTGCTTTTGCAAAGGGGCATCAGCAGCGACACGCTGCTCAACATCAACGTCCCTGCCTGTACTAGCGAAAAAATGTGCGGGGTGTCCATCACCCGTTTGGGTGTGCGGCAGTACAAAAATGCTTTTGAAAGCCGGACAGATCCGCGCGGCCGCACTTATTACTGGCTGGCCGGCGAACTGATTGATACGGAGGACGGGGATGATACCGATGTTTCGGCTATCAAGAACTGTAAAATCTCCGTGACGCCGATTCATTACGATCTGACTAATTACGGACTGATCGGCGATTTACAGAAATGGGGCCTCAAGCTTTAAAGATAAAGGAGCGCCAAAATGGAAAGCAGAGGTAAACTGGAACTGCTGGCAACGCTGAAATTAGCTAAAAACGAGGAGTTATACCTCCTTGTTGATTTTTTGAACCGCAATCTTAAAAATCACAACTTGATGTTTGGGCTGACGAAAAAAGGCGAACAGATGACTTTTTCCGTTTACGAAGTATAATCCTGAGGTGACAACATGCCCCAGTTGCTGGCCAAAGGCCTAAACCGCTACCTGCTCCCACGCGAAGGAGACATGAAAACGGAGGGGCTTGTTTTTTTGAGCAACAAGCTGCGTGCCGCTGTAGCAGATGACGCCGCAGAACTGCAACAGCTTTGTGACGCCGCGACGCTGCCGGGAGTATACGGCCCGGTCATTGGACTGCCGGATATGCATGCTGGGTTTGGTTTGCCCATCGGCGGTGTATTGGCCTGTTTGGCCAAGGGGGAAGGGGTGGTTTCCGCCGGTGCCGTGGGCATGGATATCAATTGCGGTGTCAGACTGCTTGCTACCCGCCTGCCGGCGGAGTTGCTGGACAAGCCGCTATTGCGTC
>JAGXSQ010000118.1 GCA_018333395.1 Dethiobacter sp. | reverse complement strand
AAAGGGCCCCGCCTGTTGGCAGGGCCCTTTTTTCGGGAGATTTTAGTTTCTGATCAGGGTTTCGTTGCGCTCAAACAGCTCCTCGGCAGAGATATGGCCGCCGATACTTTCAAACGGTTCACCGTTTATCAGGAAGCGGACCTGGTAATTGCCGTATCCTTCGATCCCGGTAAGAGTGTTGACGACGCTGAAGATAAGCAGCCCTTCGCTGGAGGAACCGCCGGCAAAGTTGTCGCGCAGTTTTTCGTTGAAGTTTACGGTTAGCAGATTATCCGCTACCTGTACATCAAGAATTTCGGTATCTGGCGGAATAAGCCGCACAGCGTCGGGATTGTCCGGGTCACGGAGCAGTTCAGCCATCGCCAGCTTAAGGAGCGACTGCCCCTCCGGCACCGTTATCATTCGCTGTTCGGGGAGCAGGAACTCTGCTTCACGGTCACCAAAGTACACGGTAACCGTATATTGCGGAGGAGCCGGCGGCGCCACTGGCGGCGTTGGCTGCGCCCTGCGGAGCGGGCAACCTGTTGCCATAGTTATAATCAACATCAGCAGGAGAACAGGCACAAGACGCGTGTTCATGAATCTTCCCTCCTCACCTTTTGCTGCTTATTATATGCCGTTTACTAAAGGATAATCCGGTTGCTTATGGCTTGCTGCGGCGCAGCGCGCGATGGCCGATGTCTGTCCGCAATTTGGCCATTAAAAACGAGATGGTTCACTTGCGAAATTTCAGGACCAGAGAAGAAGCCCGGAGAGCTATCTTTGAGTACGCAGAGCTTGTGTGATGTTTCGGGAAGAACGAAGCCGATCTTGTATACAAAGAGAACGCCGGTGGTATGCTAGGCGTGCATCTGCCAAAGGGCCGAGGAATATCTTAAGAAATGGGAGTTACTAAGCGTGCCGGAGGATTAGGTGATGAAGATGGAGCAAGAAAAGACAGCAAAAGTCAGTCTGATTCTGGCTTTACACAACCACCAACCGGAAGGGAATTTTCCGGATGTTTTTGCGCGTACTTTTGCGGCGGCGTATGAACCTTTTATCCGCGAGTTAGAAAACTTTCCAGGACTCAGGGTAGTGCAACACTACTCGGGGATTCTTTTGCGCTGGCTGCAGGAAAACCGCCCGGAGTTTCTGGAGCGTTTGCGCAGGCTTGTTTCTGCCGGGCAGATAGAGATGATGGGCGGCGCTTTCTACGAACCTATCTTGGCTATGATCCCCGATGACGACAAAGTTGGACAGTTGGAAAAACAGCAGCGTTTTATCCGGGAACACTTCGGGGTGGAAGCGGAAGGTGCTTGGCTCGCGGAACGGGTTTGGGAGCCGCACCTGGCTCGACCGCTGGCAGAAGCCGGTATCCGCTATACTGTTTTGGATGACGTCCTCTTTCGTAATGTCGGGTTTACGGAGGAAGACACGCTCCATTATTACGTGACGGAAGAAGTGGGGCAGCGACTCTTTATTTTTCCCATCAGCGAAAAAATGCGCTATCTCGTGCCGTTTGCCGAACCACAGGATACGATTGATTACCTGCGCTCTGTGGCATCTCCCGGGGAGAAGAGGGTGGTGGTGCTAGCCGATGATGGCGAAAAATTCGGTTCCTGGCCCGGTACGGGGCAACGCGTCTACGCCGAAAAGTGGTTGCATCGGTTTTTTTCCTTGCTGGTAGAAAACAGTGACTGGCTGGAAGTGACGACTTTTCAGGAGTATCTGCAAAGCGAGCCGCCAGCTGGGACAGCTTACCTGCCAGCCGGTTCCTACCGGGAGATGCTGCAGTGGTCGGGCGGCTTTTGGCGCAACTTTTTTGCCCGTTACCCGGAGAGCAACCACCTCCACAAGAAAATGCTGCATGTACATGGGAAACTCTCCCGGCTGCCGGAGGGGCCACAAAAAGATGAGGCTCTGGAATATCTCTGGGCCGGGCAGTGCAACTGCGCGTATTGGCACGGAGTGTTCGGGGGCCTCTACCTGAATTTCCTGCGTTCCGCCCTGTACAGCCGATTAATCGCCGCGGAGGACACCATTGACCGCGCCCTGCACCCCGACGGTAGCTGGCTGGAACTGGAGCAGAAAGACTTTGATTTTGACGGTAAAGAGGAGGTAATTATTAATGGGCCGGACCTGGGGCTGTTGTTGTCTCCGTCCGGGGGAGGGACGTTGTTGGAGCTTGATTTTAAGCCGCGACGTTTTAACCTGCTCGATTGTTTGACGAGGCGTCCTGAACCTTACCATTGCAATATTTTTGAGCTGACGGAAGGCCGCTGCCCGGAGGAAGGAGTGCGGACTATCCACCAAGTGGCACATGTCAAAGAATCCGGCCTGCAGGATTTATTAATTTATGATTCCTACCGCCGCGCGTCACTGGTGGATCATTTTTTCCTGCCAGGCACAGGTTTAGATGATTTTGCCAGAGAGCCGGGCGTTTGGGAAGCAGGTAATTTTGTCGGTGAGACGTATAATGTCGCGGCGTCAGGAGTGGCAGACGGGGTCGCCCGGGTAATGTTGACAAAAGAAGGATATGTCCGCGCGGCAAACGGCAACACCATGCCGGTCAGCGTGAGCAAGACAGTAACCTATGCGGCGCAAAGCGGGGAAATAAACTATGCTTATCAGCTCGTCAACACCGGAAAAGAAGATCTGCAGAGCAATTTTGCTGTAGAGTTTAACATAAATTTCCTGGCCGGCAACGCCTCGGACCGCTACTACTTCACTCCTGAACACGCTCTTGACGATAGGAATCTCTCTTCCCGTGGGGAGCTTGCTTTGGTACAGCGGTTTGGTCTGGCAGATGAGTGGCAGGGGATTAAGACGGAATTCGCTTTTGACAGACCGGCAACGCTTTGGCGGTTGCCGCTTTTGACTGTTTCCCAGTCTGAAGAGGGCCTGGAGCGTGCCTACCAGGGGTCAACGATTATCCCTCTTTGGACGCTCTGTCTGGCGCTAGGAGAAAGCTGGGCTGTTACTATCACCCAACAGGTGCGGGAAATTTCCAGGGAGGTGGCCTGATGCCGGCAAAGACATTATCTATTGCCTTTATCTGGAACCAGCACCAGCCGTTTTACCAGGACACAGTCAAAAGAGAATATATCATGCCTTGGGTTCGTCTCCATGCTACCAAGGACTATTACCAGATGGCCGCTATCCTTGAAGACTACCCGGCTATCCGTCAGACCTTTAACCTGACGCCGTCGCTGATTTCCCAGTTGGAGGACTATCTGCAAGGGGCCGATGACTACTACCTGCGGGTGATGAAGCCGGCGGCGGAACTTACTCAGGAGGAGAAACGTTTTCTTCTGCACCATTACTTTGATATTCACTGGGAGCGGGTCATCGCGCGTTGGCCCCGCTACAACCAGCTGCTGGCTAAACAAGGTCGCTGTAAGGAGCCGGTTTCTGTGGCGGCGGCGCTCGAGCGTTTTGTCGAACAGGATTATCTCGACCTGCAGGTTTGGTTCAATTTGGCTTGGATTGATCCGGAACTGCGCGAGAAGGATCTGGAGTTAGCTAATCTGCAGAAAAAAGGGAGAAATTTCACGGAAAAAGACAAAAAAATGGTTCTAGAAAAGCAGTGGGAAATTATCAGGCGTGTGGTTCCGGCGCACAGGAAGCTGGCGGAGCGTGGTCAGATAGAACTGATGACTACACCTTATTATCACCCCATTGTACCGCTGCTTATCGACAGCCGGAGCGCTTTGCGCGCTTCTCCCGGACTGCCGTTACCGGAAACGTTTTGTTATCCTGAGGATGCTTTCGAACAGACCGTTAAAGCCATCAACCAGTATCGCCGCATTTTTGCCACCTGGCCGCGGGGCGCCTGGCCGCCTGAACAGGCCATCAGCCCGGAGACGGCGGCGCTCTTTGCCGACTTAGGATTCTTGTGGACGGTGAGCGATGAGAATATTCTGGCCCGTTCGTTGCACACGGAAATCTACCGGGACAGTTTTGGACACGTGCTAAACGCCGATGTGCTCTACCGCCCATACCGCCTTAAGGTGCTGGGCCGGGAGATAAATATGGTCTTTCGTGACCATCATCTTTCAGACCGTATTGGCTTTGTTTATCACCATATGAACCTGGAGCATGCGGTTGATGACCTACTCCACCGTTTTCACAAAATCAGGGAAAGCATTGCTCACTGCCCCGGGCCGCATCTGCTGACAATTGCCTTAGACGGAGAGAATGCCTGGGAGTGGTATCCAGGGGATAAGCAGGATTTCCTGCACCGGCTTTACAGGCGCCTTTCTTCCGAGCCGCTACTCCGGAGTGTGACAGTAGCCGATTTTCTGGAAGAACATCCGCCGTTTTGTGAACTGCACCACCTGCACAGTGGTTCTTGGGTAGACCATAGCATGGCGCGCTGGATTGGCAGCCCCGGCAAAAACAGGCTGTGGCAGATGCTGCTGGCGGCTCGACGCATGCTGGAGGAGGTGCGCGGGAAAGTTCCACCGGAACAGTTGCTGCGCGCCAGGGAAAATTTGCTGATTGCCGAGGGCAGCGACTATACCTGGTGGGTGGACAGCATGCCTTACTATTTGACGGCTCCTTTTGAAGCGCTGTTCCGGAAGCACCTAGCCAACGCTTACAACGAAGCGGGACTCCTTCCGCCGCCGGAACTGGATGAACCGGTAATTGAGCCTCAGTATGGTGAGGCGGCCTGGAAGGAAGATCCGCTGGCCGGCCCCACCTCCATGGTGCAGGGTAAGATTTAAATGTTTCTGCAGGAAATATTAACCCCGCGTCGAATTGCACGACAGAGTCAGAGCAATTTTGCGGGAGGTTACCATGACATTGCGCCAGCGGGAGACAGATTACAGGCGACTGCAAAAAGAACTGTCGGCGGGTAAAATCAGGGGAGCCTATATTTTTGCCGGCAGCGAAGATTTCTTAATGGATGAAGCAGTGGAGGCGATTTGCACCCGCTTGTTGTCGGCAGAGCACCGTGCCGCCGGTTTTTGCCGGATTAGCGGACAGGAATACTCGTTGGAACAGGTCATGGATATGGCTGGAACAGTTTCCCTTTTCGGCAATTCGCGGCTGGTGGCCGTACATGATGCGCCTTATTTCGCCAAAGGGCAGACACAAAATGACGGCACGCTTGCTAGGTTGCGAGAACTTTGCACCTCCGTTCAGCCGGGCTCTGTAGTCGTTTTTTATGTGCAGCAATTGACCAAGCTCCCCAAAGGCTATCAGGAACTGACGTCTTCCGGCTCAGTGTACCATTTCCAGTCCCTCAGACATAGCGAGCTGTATGAATGGCTACAAGCCCGACTGGCAGTCAGTGGCAAGACAGCGGGCCGGGAGGCGCTGGTTTTGCTGTTGGAAAGGGTGGGCCGCGACTTGCGTCGCCTATCCTCTGAGCTCGACAAACTGATTACATACCTGGGCAGCGAGCGGGAACTGGACGAGAAAAGCGTCCTTTTGGCTACTACTCGTTCTCTGCAGGGAGATATTTTTGCTCTGACTGATTCGGTCGTCTTTGGCCGGACGGCCAAAGCGTTGGCCCAATTGCATTCCTTACTCGCCGCCGGCGAACCGCCGCTGCGCATCTTGGCCATGCTGGTACGCCAGTTCAGATTGCTAGGTGAAAGTAGGGAGTTGCTGGACAGGGGGTGTCCGACGGATGAGCTGTCCGCCAGACTGGGCCTCCACCCGTATGCCGCCGAGGTATTGGTCAGGCAGGCGCAAAAAGCCGAGGAACCCCGCCTTTCACTGGCTGTAGACCTTCTGTTGCAGGCGGATTTGGACATCAAGCGCGGGCGGGTAGACCAGAAGCTGGTCTTGGAGACACTCGTGGTAGCCCTTGGGCAAACGCAAAAAACCGCTTGAGAACCATCCATCCCCGGTCTAGCCGGAAGCAAGCAGATTTTTACCCTCGCCGACAATTATTTCGTATGCGGCAAAATATGCTCGACAAAAAACTCCTCGACCATTTTGGGTGAAATAGAATAAATGCTCTCTTCTTCGTTATCAATTTTAACCGATACTGCCTGCCCGCACCGTTCCAGGCAGAATAAAGCCTTAACTGTAACAGCTTTACCCAAGTCAAATTTTTCCACCTGCTCTTGAAAAGCCCTGATAACGTGGTAAGATCCTTTTAAGTGACAAGCACTGCCAACACACACTTGAATAGTAGTCATAATAACCATCCCCTAATATTCAGATTGTTCTTTGAACGCATTATAATGAAGTCGAGCAGAAGTTTTCCCTTTGCAAGAGGACATTGCCAGACAATGACAACGGCAAAACCTAAAAATAGTGTACATTTGTTCTTTTGCCCATTTTCTTCAGGCACTGTACAAGTTCATCAACTATGAGCATTTTGATGTTTAAATTAACCGGCAAATCAGGATTTTGATGAGCCGGATTGATGGCTTTGCCGACATAAAAGTTTATATCTGTGGATTCTTCAAAAAGCAGGATAGAAATTAAAGAAGCGCCGTCTTTTTTGTAGCTCCAATCATCATCGAGGTTGTTGATTATATAGTTTTGCGCATTTCTTAGTACCCTGTTCATTGTAACAACGCCTTCTGTTACAAGGTCGACTCCTTCAATTTTGGCAGTCGGAGGGATCTCACGATCCATATACTCGATCTTTGTGATAAGCTCTTTTTTCAGATATTCGGCCGCAAGCTTAGATGTTGTGCCTCCACAAACGATGTGTTTTCCATCTTCTGCAAAGAACAGAGCCATCATTCTGCTAACATCCTGCGGATCGGCAGGCGGGCCGATCATTAAGTTTACCGGCTGTTTTTTTCGTATTTGGATAATACCTACCGAAGTATCGTCTCCAGGCCTTCCTTCATAAAGTCTGTAGCACTCGTCTGTTAAAAGAGAGGCAAATATTTTGGCAGTATAGCTGCTTTTATAGAGTTTCTCCATGAATGAGATTATATTTTCTCGCTGCCAACCATAATTTAATTTCCTGCCGACTCCGGCATAAACGGCACCGTCACTCATCAAAATAAAAAGATCGTTTAGGTGCAGCTTTAGCTTAGAGCGGTATATTTGTTTATCGCCAACCGCAAGAATGGTTTTTTCGTAATCGTAGTTCTTGCCATTTCTTAACATGATAACATGGGGATTATCATATTGAATTATTTCGGCTTCACTGTTGTTGACAACTCGAACAATGGTAAATGTAGAGTAGGCGATACCCCTTTTTTCGCAAACAGGCAGTGTAGAGGCAATGGTTGAAACACAATCCTCAATACTCATGGAATGGGCCATCATAGTGGAGATAATTTTGGACGTTAAGGTGGAAAGAATACTGGCTTTCACGCCACTCCCCAGGCCATCGGCCAGAACCATGATTAAAGAATCTTCATCCTGCGTAACTATTTCTATATGATCACCGCACAGTTGTTCTCCATATTTATTAAGTCTGCTGTATGAAGTATCCGTGCACAGGTTATTCATCGTCTAGCGTCTCCTTCAATTTCGTCAACGCTATTTTTGTTTCAGCCGCAGTTTCCCCCAGCAAAGAGGCAATCTCCTGCACAACGCGCATTTGCTTGGCAATTACCTTATCCGCTATTTCAACTGTGTGCTTGGTGAACTTTTCCTTACTTGACCTTTGCGCCTCCTCTTCTGTGATGTCACGCATGATGATGATAATAATATGATAATTTTTATCATATATAATAGTTTCTTCGATGCATCGCTGGTATTTTTCAAGATAAATTCTCTTGTTGTGCGTGTTCTTTTCTGTATCCATAACCGAAACATATCCGGTAGGATCAAGAATAGAACCTACATTTGAGCCGATAATATCACCGGTATTCTTAATGTTTAAGATGCGGCCGGCGGAGGCATTGATCTGCTGGATTTCCAGTTCTTCATTCAAGACTATAATGCCATCCGGTGTATTGCTGATGATGTTATCGGAAAAAGACTGCGCCTTTTCATTAAGGAAAGGTAAACACATGGTCATATTTGCTTTCCCCATGGCAACGGCGATAGCCTTATCCCGGCAAGTATTGTAGCCGCAACTGCCACAGTTTAGTTCCTGCTCTGCCGAAACTTTACCCATCTTTTTCAGAATCTCCTCGACAGTGCTGTTCCCTGGCATTTGTCTATGCAGACGGATAAAAGGAATCTCTTTTTTTAATTTATCTTCGCTTATCTCTGAAAGAGAAAAATCATTTTGCCCGGCGTAAGTCTTAACTGCCAGAAAATCTCGAATTGGCGCCCTCTGCTTCTTGCCCATGGCCGGACCACCAATACAGCTGCCTGTACAGGCAGACATCTCAATAAAGCAGTTAGAGATATTTCCGGCTATAACATCCTTAATTGTACTGATACAATTTTCCACGCCGTCAATACTGATAAAGCTATATTCATCTTGGTCTAAATACATCGATTGTAAAATACCGCCTGCTGTTGGGAACAACCGTGCACGACCTTTTTCTGCCGTATCACAAACCTCTTCAAAGACTATTCCTTCTTCTTCAAGCCATTCTGATAAGTCTTCGAATGTCAGAACACAATCTACCAGATCTTGATATTGTTCTGCCTCTGCTTTTTTGGAAATACACGGGCCGATAAACACAGTATACGCTTCCGGATGCTCCTCCTTGATTTTCATGCTATGCGCTTGCATGGGTGAGATTATTGGCGCAAGATAAGCTAGGGCTTCAGGATAGTATTTTTGGATCAGTGCGTTCACAGAAGGGCAGCAAGAGGAGATAATGATACTTTGACTTTTCTCCCTGATCATCTGCTCATAATGGCGTTTTACAATAGTAGCGCCAATGGCTGTTTCCTGCGCAGCAAAAAACCCCAGTTTTTTTAATGCCGCCTCCATGGAGGCCATATTTACACCGTTGTATTTAGCCACGAATGATGGAGCAATGCTGGCATAAACTGGACGACCGGAGGCAATCATCTCTTTGACCTTGCCGATATCATTACGAATCTTTTTTACATTTTGCGGACAAACAACAAAACAAATCCCGCACAAAATACATTCATCTTCCACAATACGTGCTTGGTTATCTGAAAAACTGATTGATTTAACAGGACAATGACGAATGCATTTATAACAATCTTTACAATTTGACTTGTTTCGCTGCAAATAGTCATTCATTCTCAACACCCTCTCACTTCCTTAAAGTCAGCGTTAATGTTACCGGCTACCAGGCGTGCGGCATTTATTAACACATAACCTGTCTGATAAGCGATTAGCAAGGATTCTAATGAGGCCTTACTATATTGTAACCTATTTCTATGATGAATCAAGCATTTACACCCGCCCCGGCTCACAAAAGATGCGCTGCACACGGTGGCATTAGCGATTTTGCCTTGATATCTTTCTCATTTGGAGAGGCAGGAAACCACAGGGCATGAGCTTGCGATGACAGGAAAAAATAATTTGATGCCGCCCTATTAAGAGAGGCAGAATTACTTGAAAAAGAGGCCTTGTCTGTAATATAGTAGTGTGTAAAACAGCTACCCAGAATAGCCAGGAGGTGAGGCTCATGCAAAACCGAATCGGGTTTATTGGCATAGGAGCTATGGGGAGCGCCTTGTTGCAAGGGATGCTCAGTTCTGGTGTGCAACCAGAACAGATTGTGGCCGCCGACGCTTCTGAAAGCAGGCTTCGGGATATGGTGGAGAAATATGGCATTGAGGCTGCGTCTGACAACCAAGGCGTTGCTGAGCGAGCCCGGATTATTTTTTTGGCCGTTAAACCGCAGGATATGGAGACAGTATTGCAGAGTATCGACTCTGCAATAACAAGAGAGCATTTACTGATTTCTGTGGTTGCAGGCATTCCCATTTCTTTTATTACCGCGTCAATCGGGCAGCAGGCCGGGGTAATCAGGGTGATGCCCAATACACCCTGTCTGGTGGGTGAAGGGGCTATTGCCGTCAGTCGCGGGAGAGGTGTACATAGCAAAGACCTGGAGATGGTTATCTCCTGGCTGGAAAGCTTAGGGATGGTCAGGGTAGTTCACGAGAAGCTGCTTGATGCCGTAACGGGCTTGAGCGGTAGCGGACCAGCTTATATTTACACCATGATTGAGGCGCTAATGGATGGCGGGGTTCTGGCCGGGCTTCCCAGGGAGCTAGCTAGGGATTTGGCCGTACAGACAGTCTACGGATCAGCTAAAATGGTGTGGGAGACGGGCGAACATCCGGCTATTCTAAGGGAGATGGTCACTTCTCCTGGCGGTACTACGGCAGCGGGCTTATTTGCTTTGGAAGAAGGCTGTTTTCGTGTCGCAGTGCTAAAGGCGGTACAGGCGGCCGCAAAGCGCGCCAAGGAGTTGGGAACTGATTGATGGACAGTTGCAAAAGGACTCTACAGGAAGCGCAGACAATTGTGGTCAAAGTTGGAACCCGGATGCTGACCTACGAGACAGGCAAGCTAAACCTGCGGGCGATGGAAAAGGTAGTCCGAGAACTGGCTGATTTAAAGAACCAAGGCAAGGATGTTGTTTTGGTTTCCTCAGGCGCCGTTGGGGCAGGGATGGGTCGGCTGGGGTTGCCGAAAAAACCACAAAACATTCCGGAAAAACAAGCGGTAGCGGCGATTGGCCAGGGGCTATTAATCCAGATGTATGAAAAACTTTTTGCGGAGTACGGTCAGGTAGTGGCGCAGGTGCTCCTGACCAGGGATGACTTCCAGGACAGGAAGCGCTACCTGAACTCACGTAATGCTTTGCTGGCCCTGCTTGACTTTGGCGCTGTGCCGGTAATTAACGAAAACGATACGGTAGCGGTAGAAGAAATTGAGTTTGGCGATAATGATACGCTGTCTGCGCTGCTGGCCAGCCTCTTGGACGCTGATTTGCTCGTTATTCTTACAGATATCGGGGGACTGTATTCCGGCAATCCCCATCTGGACGAGTCGGCGAGACTGGTAAGCGTGGTGGAACAGATTACTCCGGAAGTGAGAAAATGGGCGGGTGCTACTTGCGAGGCGCTGGCCACCGGGGGCATGGTGACAAAATTGCTGGCAGCGGAAATAGCTGTTAATTCTGGGATTCCGCTTGTTATCGCCAGCGGTCGGGAACCGGATATTTTGCAGAGAGTGCTGTCTGGAGAAGTAATAGGGACCTATTTTTGTGCCAAGGAAAAGTCTCTGGATGGCCGGAAGCGCTGGATTGCCTACGGGCAAGCAGCACACGGGCGTCTTATGGTGGACGGCGGCGCTAGGAAAGCACTGCTGGAAGACGGGAAAAGCCTGCTGCCAAGCGGCCTTTTAGAGGTAACCGGAGAGTTTGAAGTCGGTGAGATGGTTGCTATTGAGGACGAGTGGGGCCTTGAATTTGCGCGAGGACTGGTAAGCTATAGCGCGGGGGAGCTGAGGAAGATAAAGGGCCTGCGTACAGAAAAGGCGTCTGAAGTCCTACAAAAGCCGGTCGGCGAAGCCATTCACCGCAACAATATGGTGCTTTGTCTCTGAACTTTGGCAGAGAACAACAGGAGGGAAAAATCATGAGTGATGTAGTTAGCAGGGCTGCGGAAGCGAAGGAAGCCTCTTTACATCTGGCGGCGGCACCCACGACACAAAAAAATGCTGCACTTGTGGCCATGGCACAAGTGCTAAAGGACAGGCAGGAGGAGATTCTGGCCGCAAACGCCCTTGATTTGGCAAATCTGGCCAGTAAGGAAGGCTACAGTAAAGCATTTTACGACCGGCTTAAGCTGACGGAGTCCCGCATTGCCGGCATGGCGGAGGGCTTGGAGCAGTTGGCGGCCCTGCCAGACCCGATAGGCGAAGTAACCGGCATGTCGCTTAGGCCTAACGGCCTGCAGGTTGGAACTGTCAGAGTGCCGCTTGGCGTCATTGGTATTATCTATGAAGCTCGGCCTAACGTGACGGTAGACGCTGCAGGGCTGGCGCTTAAAGCCGGAAACGCCGTGGTGCTCCGGGGCAGTTCGGAAGCTATCTATTCTAACAAGGCGTTGGTTCTTCTGTTGCGTGAGGCGGTGGCCTCAGTAGGGCTGCCGGCGGGGGCCGTAACATTGGTAGAGGATACGGATAGGGCAGCGGTACTGGAGATGATGCGACTGCATGAATACCTGGACGTATTGATCCCGCGGGGTGGTGCCGCGCTGATTCAGTCGGTGGTGGAACATGCCAGCGTGCCGGTTATTGAGACGGGCGTCGGTAATTGCCATACTTTTGTTGATGAGTCTGCCGACTTGTCCATGGCCGAAGCGATCGCTTTTAACGCTAAAACCCACCGCCCCGGTGTCTGCAATGCCATGGAAACTCTGCTCGTTCATAGTGCTGTGGCTGCTGATTTTCTACCGCGTATGCTGGAAAGGCTATTTGCTGCCGGTGTGGAGGTGCGCGGCTGTCCGAGGACGCAGAGCTATGACCCGCTGGTGCTGGCGGCTACGGAGGACGACTGGTATACCGAATATCTAGACCTGATCCTAGCGGTAAGGGTAGTAGACTCACTAGACGAGGCTATGGCCCATATCCACAAGTATGGCTCCAAACATTCTGAAGCCATCGTCACAACGCTATACAAAAACGCTCGCGAATTTCTGTCCAAGGTGGATGCTGCTGCCGTTTACGTCAATGCTTCCACTCGCTTTACAGATGGTTTTGAATTTGGCCTGGGGGCAGAAATGGGTATTTCTACGCAAAAGTTGCACGCGCGCGGTCCTATGGGCTTGGAAGCGCTGACCTCCACGAAATTCGTTGTTTATGGTGATGGTCAAGTGCGCTAAGAATTATTGACACCTTGAACTATTTTGGTTAAAATGGTGTTAGTGAAAAAAATCCTGAGGCGAAAGCAATGTTGGTGTGGTTGCTTTCAGACAAACTCTTTTCTGAGTTTGACGGCAGGGGAACGAAAGAGGAGGAGTGCAAATGAAGCGCTTTTTGGATGGTTTGGCCAAAAAGGAAGTGATGCTGGTCGACACAACTCTGCGGGATGGGGAGCAAACCGCCGGGGTTGTTTTTTCTAACCAAGAGAAAGTTCGTATTGCTCAAATGCTGGATGCGCTTGGCGTACACCAGTTAGAAGTAGGGATACCGGTGATGGGCGGTGCCGAAAAGGAAGCGATTAAAGAAATTGCTGGGTTGGGGTTGGAGGCCAGCATTATGGCCTGGAATCGTGCCAACATTGGCGACATTAAAGAATCGCTGGACTGTGGCGTCGATGCGCTGGCTATTTCCATCTCCACTTCTGATATCCATATTACTTATAAGCTGCAGACCTCCCGGCAGTGGGTTCTTGATAATGTGGCCAAGGCCTGCGAGTTTGCCAAAAAACATCACAAATATGTTTCGGTCAACGCCGAGGACGCCTCCCGCAGCGATTTTGATTTTCTGGCCAAGTTTGCTCTAAAGGCCAAGGAATGCGGTGCGGACCGGCTGCGCTTCTGCGATACGGTAGGCGTTTTGGAGCCCTTTAAAACATACGATGTTATTAAGCAACTCATTACTGCTACCGGTATGAATATTGAGATGCATACCCATAACGATTTTGGCATGGCTACTGCTACTTCACTGGCCGGTGTCAAAGCGGGTGCAACAATGGTTGGGGTGACGGTGAACGGGCTTGGTGAGCGGGCTGGTAATGCTGTATTGGCGGAAGTAGCCATGGCTCTCAAATACCTGTACAATATCGATGTCAAAGTAAACCCGCGTGATCTGCGTGAGATTTCAGAGTACGTGGCGCTGGCCTCCGGAAGGCTCTTGCCGGTTTGCAAGCCAATTATTGGAAGTAATATGTTTGCCCATGAGTCTGGTATTCATGCCGATGGGGTGATTAAGCATCCGTCTACCTATGAAGTGATTCAGCCAGAGGATGTGGGTATGCAGCGCCAGATTATCATTGGTAAACATTCCGGTGGCCGTTCCATCGAAATCAAGTTTCAGGAATACAACATTGATCTGACCAGCGAGGAGGCCTCGGAAATGCTGCCGCTGGTGCGTGCCGCGGCAGTAGATCTTAAAAGGACTTTATTTGATAAAGAGCTGATCTACATCTACGAAGATTACCGGAAGGCAAAAAGTAAAGGCCAGGGTGCCTAGACGGTACGGGCATCGGCAATAGCCGGTGTCCGCTTGCTGTAGCAGACAATCTTTATAAAGAGGCGAGCCAGGTATGAAGCTAAAGGCTTTGTTGGAAGGCTATCCATGTCAGATGGCGGACAAAGGCCTGGACATCGATGTTGGGAGAATCAGTCATGATTCTCGCTTCGTTCGGCCCGGAGACCTTTATGTTTGTTTGAAAGGGTCGCGGACGGACGGACACTTGTTTGCCGGTCAGGCCGTAGCAGGCGGGGCTGTTGCTGTGGTGACTGAAAAAACCTTGGCTTTGCCCGTTCCCATGATAAATGTTAAAGACAGCAGACATGCGCTTTCTTGGCTTGCTGATCGTTTTTTTTCCCAACCGAGCCGTAAGCTGCACATAACAGGCATTACCGGTACCAACGGCAAGACGACGACGACCCATTTTTTGCAGGCTATTTACCACGCTGCAGGGCTTTCCTGCGCTTCCATCGGCACAGTGGGCCTGAAGGTGGGCGAAAAGTACACCCCTTGCGGACTGACAACTCCGGAGACCTTTGATCTGCACCGCCTCCTGGCTGGACTGGTCGATGGGCAAATCACACATGTGGCTATGGAAGTTTCCTCGCACGCTCTGGCTTGGAGTCGTGTGGAACACGTTCGTTTCACGACGGCCGTCTTCACCAATCTGAGCCATGATCATCTGGATTTTCACCGTTCCATGGAAGACTATTTTCAGGCCAAAGCACATCTGTTCCAGTTGCTTTCAACACAGGCAAAACAGGCGAAGGCCGTAATTAACGGCGACGACCATTTTGGACGAAAGTTGCTGCAGCTGGTCCGGGTTCCATCCTGGTCTTTCGGGATGAACGAGGGAGTTAATGTACTAGCGCGACTTACAGGAAATGAACTTTTTGTGAACAAAATGGCCGTGACCTTTCCCGGCGGAGAATTGGATTTGCGTGTCCATCTGCCCGGAACATTCAACGCCTATAACGCCCTGGCGGCCACCGCGACGGCGTTAGCCGAAGGGATAGCGCAGGAGGCTATCGTTCGCGGTATCGGTGCCGTGCGTTCGATACCGGGGCGCTTAGAAACGCTTGATTTCTCACAGGAGTTCCAGATCTTTATTGACTTTGCGCATACACCGGAAGGGCTGGAGCAGGTCCTAAAAACACTGAAAGCGATGCCACAGCGTCGCTTAATCACAGTTTTTGGCTGTCCGGGTGACAGGGATAAAACAAAACGTCCCCTCATGGGACGTATTGCGGAGAAGTATAGCGACCTCGTCATTTTGACGTCGGACAACCCTGCCTCGGAAGACCCGGAGGCGGTCATCAGTGATATCTTGGCTGGCATGACTGTGTCGCCTGTGGTGCTGCCGGACCGGGAAGAGGCCGTACGCTATGCCTTGTGTGCCGCAGGCAAAGGCGATGTTGTGCTTCTAGCAGGTAAAGGGCATGAATCGTACCAGCTGGTCGGTGAGGAACATATCCCTTACTCCGACCGGAGGGCGGCGGAAACTTTTTTTATTTCCTGACAAGGGAGCGACAAAAGCGCAGTGCTTGCTTATAGCGAGGTAAAGCTGTTTCAAAGAGCTGGTAGAAGGGGCGTGAAAGCGGCAAATTCCATTCACCGGTAAAGGTGGTAAACTGGCCACCAAAACTTTTCTTGAAATGATAAATCCCATGCAAGGGGTGTGACTCGGCCGCCTGTCCCGGCACACCGTTTAGGTCAAACCAGCGCACGCCGCGGCCGTGAGCCCAACAAAGGCGCTCCCAGTTCATGGACTGATAGGCGTAAAGGTTAGGATAACCGCCAGCCTGAGCGCCGTAGGCGGCCCAGGCTTTTTGCCCAAAAGCCAGCGTCAGGGAGGCAACGACCGGTTCTCCGGATAAATATCCAGTTAAAAGGAGAACACGGTCTTCTTTTTTTAAAGTTTCATAGAGATGCTGAAAATAAACGGGACTACGTGTTAAAAGGCGGTTTCTTTCCCCTGATTTGGTGAGCACGCTGTAAAAATCAGCGAGGCTTGTCTCTTCGTTAGCGCGAAAGATAAGCCCTTTTTTATGGGCATAGTTGATTTTGTACCGCAATTTAGGAGAGAACCGGGTATAGACGTCAGTAATTGAGCCACTCAGATCTAGGATAAAGGTGTAGCGCGGCTGCAACCCGCCAAAATCTCCGACTCCGGACGGTCTGCTAAAGCCGAGAGAGGTAAGCGTCTTAGCCAAAGGGCTGCCGTCAGGCACACCGGGATCAATTTTCAGGAAAATAGCCTTCTTTTCCCGGGCTAGTCGCGCCAGCGAACGTAGAACGAAGACCAGCAGGTCTGTATCGCTATAATCTAGGACCGGCCCGCGTGGGACATAAGCAACGGTGCGACCAACGAAGGGAAGTCTGCGCACTAAAACGGTGGCCGCAGCCCGAATTTCACCGCTGTCATCCTCTGCCAGGCAGCGAATAGGCTGCCAGTCAAGCTCCTTTACCTCTCCCCAAGCGAAAGACTGCAGGATGTCTCCCGCATCTGAGGAAGCAATAAACTGGTCAAAGCGGTCTTTTTCACCGGCTTCAATTTGTCTCCACCGCAAGATAACCACCCCACAAGACATTGTACCAGTGAACTTTAATTCGTCAAAACTTTATCGCCCGGAAAATTCAGGAACAATGAGCTGCCGGATGTTCCTGAGAACGGATAAATCTTCAAGTGGGTTACCGCATACGGCAAGCAAGCAACCTTCTTTGCCCGGCGCAATTTCGCCCCGCACAGAAGCTATCCCGCAGACAGAGGCGGCAACAGCCGTGGCGGAACGCAGTACGTCAACGGCAGGCAGTCCGCACTCCCTTAACAGTTCGAGTTCGCGCAACAAGGATGGTCCATGTGGCACTCCCGGCGCACCGGCGTCTGTGCCGGCCGCGATTTTTACGCCTTCCGACGCGCCAAGCGCCACCATTTCCATTTGCTTTGCCAGGGAGCGCTGCACTACGTCCCGTTGCTTGTGGTCAAGCGGAGGCGCCTGTGTTTCTGTTTCCAGCCATGCCGCCACCGGTGTCAGTGTAGGCACCCAAAAAATTTCTCTTTGCGCCATTAACTGTAAGGTTGGTTTAGACACAAAATAGCCATGTTCAATAGAATGGACGCCAGCCTCTAGGCAGCGGCGTATCTCTTCGTCTCCGCTGGCATGTGCCATAACGGGTAGTCCATGCAGTCTGGCCCGCCGAACGAGGGCCGTAAGTTCATTTCTGTCAAAGGGCGCTGGCCCTATCCGACCGTATTCCGTAAAACTGAAAATACCAGAAGCAATGACTTTAATCTGTGCTACGCCGCAAGACGCCAGACGGTCAATCATTTTTTCCGCTTCTGCTACAGTGTGGACAGGCAACCCCAAGTTGGAGCCGTAGTGGTTAACTCTGCTGATGCCCTGACCGGTAGAGACGACACGTAGCGGGGGAAAGAAAAATTCTACCGGATTTTTGGACCCGGCCTCCCGTACCGTAGCAATCCCTGCTGCCAAAAGGTTGTTGACCCTCTTTGCCAGGTGTTCTTTTTCACTGTCCGGGAGAGTAAGATGTAGGTGGCAGTCCAGCAGTGCCGGCATGACGGTCAGGTCAATAAGGTCCAAATCGGGTCGCGTGCTGTTTTCTGCCTGGACGGCAAAAATCTTGCCGTGTTTAATCTGCAGTATGCCGGAACCGGCAAGGCTGTCTGCCCGGCCATCCCACAGCGCACCGTACCGAACAGACAAATCACTTTTGATGTGCAGCAAAAGAAGCCCTCCACCAGGTTATTTTGTGTTCATGATCACATAACTTAATTCGGTTAACTCTTCAGGAAGGGGTACATGTCAATCAGCGGCGGGAGTGACGGGTCGGTACACTCCGCGAAAGTGGCGGCTAGCTTGTTGCTCTCTAGGTAACGGGGGAGGCCGTCTTCCGGCACGAGAAAGTCCACGGAAAAGATTAACCTTGCTGTGCCATGGAAGGCCAGCTGGCGTACAAATTCAGGAAAATACGGAATCTTTTCTACATTCCCTGACGCAATTTTGGGCTGACCGATATATTCAGCAAGAGTAAGGACACCATGGAGGGCAAGTTTATCCTGTTTGCAGTGGTAAATAAATCGTTGACAAGCTTGGCCGTAGGGTAAAACAGTAAAACCGTCTTTGCCACGGGAAGAGAAAAAAGACATTTTATGCACCACATGGTCGGAAAAATCGGCATAAGGGTCGCAAGTATGTGTAAATTCGCTGACAATAATCTGCATTCCTGCCGGCAGGGCTAGCAGCAGCGAGGGAAGTTTCCTGGCCAGCTCAGCTTTTCGCCAGACTGTATAGGGATGGCCCTCGGAACATCGACCTGCTGAGCCGGTTGGTGCTTTCAGTATCCAAACTTCGGCATCAGAAGGTGGGAGCAATGGTTCGCTGGTGTTGATGTAATAGCGTTGAGCAGGCAGAAAGCGGAAGGAACTCTGGCGGTATAACTGGTCCGCCTGACAGATCTTGCTCGACAGTTCTTCCGGCAGAAAACCTGAGATTTGTACCTTTCCCTGCTGTAGGCGGAAGGTGCATAACTGTACGTCCAGCAAAGTAAAATCTTGCAGGGCCAAGGACGGCAGGGTGCTTTCCGGGCACAGAGAAACATGGTAACCCTGACAGGTATACGTTTCCAGCAGACCAGAAATTTTCTTTTCCTCGGAACCAAAAAGATACCAGGAGGGATAAGGTGCGTTTCCCGCCCGGTACCTTTCTGCCCGCATACGCTGTAACTCCTGATATCCGTAAAAAGGACTGACTTTGCGCGAACCAAGTGCCGCAGCCAGCATGGCATCATGGACACCAATAACAACGCAGGGCACAGGCTTAGCGACCTAGCAGCGTTTCCCAGTACCGGCGGAAAACGGAGACCTGATTTTTCCTTGCCGGCTCGGGCGGTGAGTCTAACGCCTCCGTCGCCCACATTTCCTGAGCAAATTCTGTGTCTTCGCTTTCTGCTGACTTCCATGGTTCGGGATAGAAGGCCATTCTGATGCACCCCCTTGTGAGAAAATATAGACTTGGCCTACCTTAGTATTTGCTAATTTGCGAAAAATAATTTCACAGTAATAAAAAAAGGGCGTCAGCCCTTTTTTTATTACTGTAGTTGGTTGGGAGAAAACTGATTTTGCGCCTGACTAATTTGCTGCATATCGGCCTTGACCGGAGAGTACCAGCCTTTCTGATTCATAGCGTCAAAAATCTGTTTTTGCATGCGATAAGAGTTTTGCAGACATGTCGTCCAGTCGCGACGTAGGTTTTCACTTGACGCTTCCAGGATGGAAGTGTTAATCATGCCGCACAAGAACTTTTCGTCTTTTAGAACGCTCTGGGCGATGTCCTGATCAGTTAATTTTTGTGCCATCATCTCATCCTCCTAATTATTGCATTGCTCCGGTATTGAGGTGCTTGACCATCGTCTGGTAGTTCTGGCGGTGGGACTGCGCGCAATCCTGGCAGATCCGCTTCACTGACGGGTCAGTGCACTGGTCAGCGAAAAAACTCACTGACTTGTAGGCCAATTGCTCCGACTTAAGAAAGTCCTCCAGGCACATCAGTTCACGTTGTGTCATATGATGCATGTTTTCCCTCCTCGACGCATTTTTCATTCCATAGTATCTGAAGATAACGCCAGATTATGCACTGGAAAAAATTTTTTCACAGGAGGGGAAAGCTTACCATCAAGAGAATAAGTAAAAAAACACGCCTGCTGCAGCTTTAGATTCTAGTGTTTTACGGGAGGGAAAAGATGTTTACCGAAATAGCGAAATTGATTCGCCAAAGTCACCGCTGTTTCGCCCTGACGGGGGCGGGTATCTCTACAGAAAGTGGTATTCCTGACTTTCGCTCGCCAGGAACAGGCCTTTGGCAGACAACCGACCCCTTGAAATACGCCACCGCTCAGGTGCTGCGCGACAACCCTCAGATGTTCTGGGAGTACGGGTTTGTCCGTTTTCAAAACTTGCTGGGAGCAGCGCCCAATAGTGGTCACTTTGCTCTGGGTGAGATGGAAGAACAGGGCATGTTGCAGGGGCTGATTACCCAAAACATAGATAACCTTCATTATCTGGCCGGATCACGCCGGCTTTATGAAGTTCACGGCCATACTCGCTCCTGTCGCTGCACACGCTGTCGGGAGGTTTATCCGTTCAGTGAACTGCTGAAGCAGCTGGCTGGCGGGATTATTCCCCCGCTTTGCGCGGTCTGCGGTAAGCCTCTGAGACCAAACGTCGTGCTTTTTGGCGACTCCATGTCCGATGATTATTTCCTGGCTTTGGAAGACTTGTCTGCCGGATGCGACCTGCTTCTCGTTGTAGGCACAAGCCTTACCGTTTATCCAGTTGCCGATCTACCGCGTCTGGCAAAAAAGCTTGTCATTATCAATCTGGAGCCCACACCTTTTGATGTGCAGGCCCAATTTGTTATACGGGAAAAGTCCGGGGAGGCGTTGGGTAAAATTATGGCCGCTTGGCAAAGTCTGGGCGGCGAGAGATAAAGATGGAATCAACAAGCACTCCCCTGCTGGCACTCGACATCGGCACTCGCAAAGTTACCGGCCTGCTTTTGGGTGTGGCCGATGGAGACACAAAAATTGTGGCCGTGGAGACACTGGAGCACCAGACACGCGCTATGCTGGACGGACAAATCCACGATATTCCCAGAGTGGCAGAAGTAGTGTCCCAAATTCGTACACGTTTGCAACAACAGACCGCCTCTCCGCTAGATGCTGCAGCCGTAGCGGCGGCAGGTCGCTTGCTTTGCACGCTGCGCGGCAGCGCCAGTATGTCTGTCCAATCCTCGCAGCGCCTGCGTGAGGAAGAAATCCTGCAACTAGAGTATGCGGCTGTCCTCCAGGCGCAACAGCAGCTGCTTACGGCTCCTAGCGCTAAAGCGCGCTTTGCGGAACAGTTCCACTGCGTGGGCTTTAGTGTTACCCGCTATCTTCTGGACGAATCGCCTATCGGCAACCTGCTTGGCCAGCGTGGTTCTAAGGCCGGGTGTGAGGTGATCGCCACGTTCCTGCCACGAGTGGTGGTAGACTCGCTGCGCGGCGTACTGGAAGCAGCCGGCCTCCGGCTACGGAGCTTGACGCTGGAGCCCATTGCCGCACTACGGATGGTTGTTCCCGACAGCCTGCGTACGCTCAACCTGGCCTTGGTTGATGTGGGAGCCGGCACTTCTGATATCGCCATTACCCGTGAAGGGATGGCCTATGCTTACGATATGGTGCCGGTGGCTGGCGATGAAATCACAGAAGCGCTCTGTCAACGCTTTCTACTTGACTTTATGGACGGCGAAGACCTGAAAAGGAAACTGGGCGGCAGCGGCAAGCTCACCATAAAAAACATCTTGGGAGAGAAAATAACGCTGGCAACAGCAGAGGTTATAGAGGCGCTGGCGCCGGCGCTGGAGGCACTGGGACAGAAGATTGCTGACACTATCCTGCGGCATAACGGCGTCGCTCCGCAGGCTGTTTTCTGCGTCGGCGGCGGTAGCCTGATCCCCGGACTCCCCGCTGTTATTGCGCGGCATCTGGGGCTTGATGAATCGCGAGTGACGATTAAAGGTAAAGAGATGGTCGGGTTGCTGCCGGATAAGTCCCGGCAATACAGGGGGCCGGAACTGGTCACGCCGCTTGGTATTGCTTATACCGCTCTGCAGCGGGAGGCGTTGCTTTTTTGGTGTGTCAGCGTCAACGGGCAGAAAATCGATGTCATGGACTTGGGCCGCGGCAGTGTGGCTGATGCTTTGCTGGCTGCCGGCATCGGTTCTCGTGAGCTCCTTGGCCGGCCAGGCACGGGCGTCAGTCTGGAAGTAAATGAACAGCTGCTTACCTTTCCTGGAGAAATGGGAGAGATAGCCCGCATCACTGTTAATGGGTCGCCTGCCACTCTGGAAACAAAAATCGGGCAGGGGGACGAGATTGCATGTCAACCGGGCAGTCCAGGTGCCGATGCTATGGTCAACATGGCCACCCTGCTGTCCAAGATATCTCCTTTTCACATCACGCTGAATGCTGTCAGGCACGGGCTGACGCCTCCGGTTTACCGCGGCGGACAACTGCTGGCAGCGGAGGCTGAGTTTCGGGACAGGGATAAGTTGCGCGTCCTTAGAACAATGCCCCTGTCCTGGGTGTTGGAGCAACTTAATTTGACTACGGAACTGGATGGCGGGGCAATTAAGGTCAGGGTGAACGGAACAGAACGGGAGGTGCCTTACGGGCCGAAAACAGTAAGGGTCAATGGCCGGGCTGCCGTCCACAACACGCCTGTTTCCGATGGCGACCTTATCGAAACGCGTCTTGATGGCTCTTACCCCACTGTCAGCACTCTGACAGAAGCTAGGTCAGAAAAAATAGAGCTGCATGTCAATAAGCAGCTCCTGTCAGTTCCGGTCAAGGAAGTCTTTTTTAAAAAGGACGGAGACGACGTGCCGGCTGAGACGCTACTGTTCCACGGCGATAATGTGGAAATCAGAGAGGTGGATTACGAAAGAACGCTGGCAGACATCCTCGACCTGGTTAAACTGCCCAGCCCTCCGCCATCCGGCGGCAATCGCCTGGTATTGCGAATCAACGGCCGCGATGCTCAGTTTACCACCCCTGTTAAAAACGGTGACCTCCTGGAAATAGGCTGGTCAGCTTGAAAGAGGCACAGCGTTGACAATTACAGTCTGTGGTTCAACAGGCTAAATCCTTGTTTGCTCATTTTGTACCCCAGCTTGAGAGTTTCCGAGAAAGTACATTTAGTCAAAGGGGGCTAACATCAATGGACTTCAATTTTTTTCAAATCCTCTGGGTGTTTTTTATTATCTCTGCTTTGAGTCCCATGTTTAAACAGGCGAGGCTGGGGGCGGTTCGCATCCGCCTGATCCGGGACCTAGAACGGAAAAGGGGATCCCGTGTTATTACTATGATTCACCGGCAGGAGTCTCTTTCGCTGCTTGGTATCCCGCTTACCAAATATATTAACATCGAAGATTCCGAGCAGGTGTTGCGCGCCATCAGGCTGACACCGCCAGAAATGCCGATTGATGTCTTGCTGCACACGCCCGGCGGCTTGGTGCTGGCCTCGGAGCAAATTGCTCACGCCATTAAAAACCACCAGGCCAAAGTCACTGTTTTTGTGCCCCACTATGCTATGTCAGGAGGCACTTTAATCGCTTTGGCTGCCGATGAGATTGTCTTGGACGGCAATGCTGTGCTTGGGCCCGTGGACCCACAAATAGGGCATTTCCCCGCTGTTTCCATTCTCAAAGCTATCCAGGTCAAAGATGTCAACGAACTGGACGACGAGACGCTCATATTAGGCGACATAGCGGAAAAGGCTATCAGACAGGTGAAAAGCACGGTGATAGAAATTCTTGCGGACAAACTGGGTGAGGAGAGTGCTCGGGAGATAGCCGTCCAGCTTACCGAGGGCCAGTGGACACACGACCACCCTATCACTTGCCGGGAGTTGTCCACGATGGGACTGCAGGCGTGCGGAATTTTGCCCAAGGAAATCTACGAGCTGATGGATCTTTTCCCCCAACCCCTGCGCAGCCGAGCCTCCGTCCAGTATATCCCCGTACCTTACCAAAAGCCGGACAGGGGGACAAAGTCAGGTTAATCGTCGGGGGGTACCGGTAGTTAGCAACTGCGGAAACGGCCGGCCAGAGCGGAGAAATCGCGGACAAGCTCCGCCGGCGAGGAGCCCAGCAGACCGATGAATAATTCTTCGCTAGGCCCGCCCCGGCCCAAGACAATGCAGGGGAGCTTCGGCAGCTCTAGCTCGCCCAGCTTTCCCAGCGCCCAGCCCAGCACTTCCGAGGCCTCAAGCGCTTCTTCCGCAAAACGCAGGACCAGCAAGGAACGTATGCGGGCGTTTTGCCGGTGGGTTGCTAACAGCAGGTCAGCGGCCCATGACTGGTGGCCGAATACCGGACCGGCTGCAGCCCGGATTTGCCCATCGCAGACGAAGAAGGGAGCAGGGAAAGCAGCCAAGTCCTTAGTCGTGCTCGCTTCTTCCAGACAAAAATACAGGTTAGACACACCCGGGGCTAAAAGCTTTGCCGCGCCTGGCGTCGTTTGCAGGGCGAGGAAAGCATGGCAGAGTTCTTCGCTAACGCGACGTTCAGCCAGTTCTCGCCGCAGGCCACCCATCGGGTCGGTCGGACCGTAGCCTTGGCCGACACATAGCCCATGGCTGATGGCCGTCGTGATAAAATTCTTAGCCAAATGGACAGCTTCCAGTGGAGTATGTCCGCGGGCTAGGTAGGCGGTGACGGCGGCGGCGTAAGTGCAACCGGTGCCGTGTGTGTGAGAGGTCTTGATTTTGGCGACGGAAAGATGGTGCGTATCCTTGCCGTCATAAAAAACATCCACCATTTTTTCCCCCGGCAAGTGGCCACCTTTAACCAGTACATACCGGGGACCCAAAAGATGGATATCCCTGGCCGCTGTTTCCATCTGCTCCAAACTCGTGATTTCCCTGTCCAGCAAGACGCCAGCTTCGGGCAGGTTAGGAGTGACAAGCAGGGCCAAAGGCAACAGCTTGTCACGCAGGACGGAAATAGCATCCTGCGCCAGTAGTGTGTCGCCGCTTTGCGCTACCATTACCGGATCAACCACTAAGCTGGCAAGACGGTGTTTGGTTAGCATCCGGGCTACTTCTTTGATTGCCGTTGCCTCGCCGAGCATCCCCGTTTTGGCGGCGTGTACCGGGATGTCGGAAAGAACGGCTTCCAGCTGGCAGACAATAAAGGTGGCTGGCACGCTATGAATACCGTGGACCCCGCGCGTATTTTGTGCCGTCAGCGCGGTGATCACGCTTGTCCCATACACACCCAGTGCGGCAAAGGTTTTCAGGTCAGTTTGCATACCGGCACCGCCTCCGGAATCAGAACCGGCAATGGTCAACGCTTTAAACATGCTGCCTCCTTAGCCGCCGAAGGAAGTGCCGACTGCTTTGGCGGCCCGGACCAGTTCGCCGTCAGGTTCCACAAGTTTTTGTCTGGCCACGGCATCAGACAGCGGTACCGACTGGATGCTGTTGCCAGAGAGGCAGACCATGCGCCCGAACTCCCCTGACAGCGCCAAATCGACGGCTTTGACGCCGAAGCGCGTTCCCAGGTTGCGGTCAAAAGGCGTCGGGGGACCGCCGCGTTGCAGATGCCCCAGTACAGTAACGCGTGTTTCGATACCGGAGCGTTGTTCTATCTCGCGGCTAACGACTGCGGTCACGCCGCCGAGCTTGTCCAGTAACGGATTATCCGCCACTTGTTGTTGGTAGACATGCTTTCCGCCAGGGAGTGAAGCCCCTTCGGCCACGACGATAATGGAAAAGTTCTTACCACGCATTTGACGCTCGTTAATTTTGCTCAGAACGTATTCATAACTGAAAGGAATTTCCGGAATCAAAATCACGTCCGCGCCGCCCGCCATGCCGGAGTGCAGAGCAATCCAGCCAGCGTTCCGCCCCATTACTTCTAGTAGCATGACGCGATGGTGGGACTCGGCGGTCGTATGGAGTTTATCGATGGCATCGGTGGCCGTATGCAGGGCTGTGTCAAAACCAAAGGTCACGTCGGTAGCGGAGAGGTCATTGTCGATCGTTTTGGGGATACCGACAACGCGCACACCTTTATCATGCAGTTCCTTGGCGATGCTCAGGCTACCGTCTCCGCCCACCACCACCAGAACATCCACACCCATTTTCTCGAGGTTGGCAATAGCCCGCTCGGAAACATCGCTGTAAACTACGTTCCCGTTATCTTTGCCAACCGGATAGCGAAAAGGATTGTCCCGGTTGGTGGTACCTAAAATAGTCCCACCACGATGCAGAATACCGGAGACATGCTTGTCATCCAACATAAAACACTCATTTTCAATCATACCGCGAAAGCCGCTCGTGATTCCTACCACTTCAATGCCAAAGCGGTAGAAGGATGTTTTGGCCACCGCCCGGATTACCGCATTCAGTCCGGGACAGTCGCCGCCACCGGTGAGAATACCAAGCCTTTTCACTCTGTCGCGCATAATTTCCCTCCCATTGTTTTTCAATACCTTTCCACATCAACGTAAAAAATCCTCGTTCCCGTGGAAAATCAAAAGTTAACATACAGTTAACAATAAGTTCCTTTGCCGTTAACAATAATATATTATAATGTAGAGTATTATGCTATTTTTCGAGGAGGGTATAAGGTATGAAAAGAAAGATTTATGTAAGTGTCCTGGCGACGCTGGTAGTGGTAGGTCTTCTCGGCGGAATGCTGACAGGTTGTGGGAGACAGGCCAATCCGCCGGAACCCCCCGCCCAAGATGGCGGCGTTTTCCAAATCAAGGGTTCCGACAGCGAAGTAAACGTGGTACAAGCCTTGGTGGAAGAGTTTGTTAAGGTCAATAACGTTGCCGAATTTGCCGTGACCGGAGGCGGTTCGGGAGCAGGCATTGCTGCGCTGATTAACGGGCAGACTGATATTGCCAATTCCTCTCGCCCGCTAAGGGCGGAGGAAATCGCGCAGGCCAAGGCAAACGCAGTCAACCCGGTGCCGGTAGTTTTTGCGCTAGATGGTCTGGCCGTTATTGTCCATGCTAATAATGCAGTGGAAAATTTAACTCTGGCACAGGTCGGACAGATTTTTTCCGGGGAGATTACCAACTGGAAGGAAGTCGGTGGCGCGGACAGCCCGATTACTCTTTATGGACGGCAAAGCAACTCCGGCACTTATGTCTTTTTCCGCGACAGAGTGCTTGGGAAAGACTATTCTCAGGCCAAGCTGAACCTTCCTGGCAACGCGCAAATCGTAGAAGCGGTCCGGGCTGATGAAAGCGGCATTGGCTATGCTGCCGTTGGTTTTGTCAGAGAAGCCGCCGGCCTCCGTGCCTTGAGTCTGGCCGAAAATCCCGGCAGTCCCTTTGTCAGCCCGCTGGACGACGAGAAAGTTCTTGGCGGTCAATACCCGTTGACCAGGCCGCTGTACCAGTTTTTAAATGGCGTGCCTAGCGGCGCTTTGCGCCAGTTTATCGAATTTGAGCTAAGTCCTGCGGGTCAGGAAATTGTCGCCCGGGAAGGATTTTTGCCGGTTACTCCCGAATATAGGCAACAAAATGATCAACACCTTAAACAGTAAAACCTTACCTTGGCCGGAGTAGGAGCAAGCCGCTCCTACTCCCCTGGCTGGGCTGGGCTTGGCCTGCAATCCTAAAGAGGAGGCCCTGATGGAAAATAAAAAAGAACTGGCTATGCGACTGTTTTTTTTGTTGAACGGGCTGCTGGCAATCATTGTTCTTGGAGGCATATTTTACCTGCTGCTTTCCAACAGCCTTATGGCCTGGAGAGAAGTGGGTATTGTGCCGTTTTTTGCGGGCTTAATATGGAGACCGTCTGGGTTTGAGGCTGCTTCATTTGGCATCCTGACTTTGGTTGCTGGCACCTTGCTGGTCACAGCTGGGGCTGCTGTGGTAGCTATTCCTGTTGGTATTGCTTGTGCTGTCTATCTGGCGGAAGTCGCTTCTCCCCTCGAGCGGGAAGTGATGAAGCCGGTTGTAGAATTGTTGGCCGGTGTGCCCTCTGTGGTTATCGGCTTTTTTGGACTGGTGGTCTTGAATCCTCTGCTGGCTAGGCTCTTTGACATTCCTAACGGGTTAACGGCCTTGAACGGCTCCCTGCTTCTTGCTTTGATGTCGCTACCGACCATTATAAGCATTTCCGAGGATGCACTGACAGCGGTACCACGCGAGTATAAGGAAGCCTCCCTGGCTCTTGGCGCAAACCGCTGGCAGACGGTGAAAAGTGTCATCTTGCCGGCTGCTTTCTCCGGTGTTTCAGCCGCAGTCATGTTGGGTATCGGCAGAGCCATCGGCGAGACGATGACGGTTGTCATGGCCACAGGCAACGCTCTGCAATTCCCTTCCGGTTTTTTGAGTTCCATCAGAACCATGACGGCTACTATCGCCATTGAAATGGGTGAGGTGCCGTTTAACTCCACTCATTACTACGCCTTGTTTGCCGTAGGCTTTGTCTTATTTGCCATGACGTTTGTCTTGAGCTTGCTGGCCGATATCTTCCTGCACAAGGCCGGGGAGGTGGCCAAAAGATGAACGAGCAGGATAGAAAACTTTTTTTGCCGGAAACGATGCCGTTCATCCTGCTACGTCTGACGATGATCCTTGTCTTTCTGGCGGTAGTTTATATTTTCTATGATATCGTTAAAAAGGGCTTTGGCGTAATCAGCTTTGAGTTCATCACCGCCCCGCCTAGAAGTGGCATGACCGCAGGCGGCATTATGCCGGCGATCCTAGGGACAATTTATGTGACCTTTATTACGGCACTGGCCGGCATGCCTGTCGGTTTTTTTGCCGCCATCTACCTTAACGAATATGCCAAAAGGAACTTGTTGACACGCATAATCCGTCTTTCGATTCGCAACCTAGCCGGTGTCCCTTCCATGGTCTACGGCATGTTTGGGGTGGCGCTTTTTGTCCATTCCTTATCGTTTGGCACGTCAATCCTTTCTGCCGGGCTGACGCTGGGGTTGCTGACGCTGCCGGTTATCATCACCACGGCAGAAGAAGCTTTAAAATCAGTGCCGGACGCTTATCGAGAGGGAGCGTTGGCTCTGGGTGCGAGCAAATGGCACTCTATCCGGACTAATGTTATACCTTCGGCCTTCCCGGGAATCCTGACCGGTATGATTCTAGGCCTGTCGCGGGCTACAGGGGAGACGGCGCCTATTTTGTTTACCGGAGCTGCTTTCTTCCTGCCTAGGCTACCAACTTCCATCGATTCACAATTCATGGCTCTGCCTTATCACCTTTTTATCATGGCTACCCAGCATCATGCTGTGGAAAAGGTGCGGCCGCTAGCTTACGGGACGGCTGTCGTCCTAGTGACTGTCGTTCTGGCCATGAATTTTGCTGCTATTGTTTTACGCGCTTACTACCGCCGAAAATTGCGCGGCTAACAAAAAGTTTCAGGAGGAAACTATGCAAAAGCTACCCAAGATACAGGTCGATAATTTTAACCTTCATTATGGGAACTTCCAGGCCTTAAAGAATATTGACCTGTATGTTACGGAAAAAGAAATAACAGCGCTGATTGGTCCTTCGGGCTGTGGAAAATCTACTTTTCTGCGTTCCTTGAACCGCCTAAACGACCTGATTGACAGTGTGCGCTGTGAGGGTAAAATCATGATTGATAACCAGGAAATCTACAGTAAGAGTTGCGATGTAGTCTCGTTGCGCAAAAAAGTAGGCATGGTTTTCCAAAAGCCCAATCCTTTCCCCAAAACAATTTATGAAAATGTGGCGTATGGCCCGAGGATCCATAAAGTCAGGGACCGAAAAAAACTGGACATGATTGTGGAAAAGAGTTTGCGCGAAGCAGCGCTGTGGGATGAGGTCAAGGATGATTTAAACCGGTCGGCGATGCGTCTTTCCGGCGGACAGCAACAGCGTCTCTGCATTGCCCGCGTGCTGGCGGTGGAGCCGGCAGTTCTTTTGATGGACGAGCCTACTTCGGCCTTAGATCCCATTGCCACGCAAAAAATTGAAGACCTGATCCGCTCCCTGAAGAAAAGTCTGACTATTGTTATCGTGACGCACAATATGCAACAGGCCGCACGCGTCTCCGATACTACGGCCTTTTTTCTCCACGGCGAAGTGCTGGAAGTGGGCAGCACAGCCGTTTTGTTTACCAGCCCTAAGGAACGGCGGACGGAAGATTACATCACCGGTAAGTTCGGCTAAAATTAAGGAGGCGTCATAAAATGCAGCGTAGCGAATTTCAAAGAGCGTTGGACGCGCTTCAGCAGGAAATTTTAAAGATGGGGGGGCTGGTGGAGGAAAACATCGCCCGCTCTGTGGAGTCCCTGGCTCAACAGGACCTCGACTTAGCTGAAAAGGTCTTTGAGGTAGAGGAAGCCATTGACCGCATGGAGCTGCAAGTTGAGGAAACCTGCATGCGTCTTATCGCCACACAACAGCCTATGGCCAAGGATTTGCGAAAAATTAGCGCCGCCTTCAAAATTATCACCGACCTAGAGCGGATGGGCGATTATTCGGTAGACATTGCCAAGGTTACCAAGCGAATCGGTAACGAGCCGCTAATTAAGCCTTTGATAGATTTGCCGCGCATGGCGCTGCTGGTGCAGAAGATGGTCAAAAATGCGCTTGACGCCTATGTCGCAGAGGATCAAGAACTGGCGGCCAGTGTGGGTGAGGCTGACGATGAGGTAGACAGCCTGCATAAGCAGGTTTTCCGGGAACTGCTTGTTTTGATGATGGAAAACCCCCGCACCATTAACCAGGCTACCTATCTGCTGTTTGTGAGCCGCTCTCTGGAAAGAATCGCGGACCACGCCACCAACATCAGTGAGCGTGTTATTTACCTAGTTACTGGCCGGCGTATTTATCTTAACGACTGACCACTGTCTTGGCGTACTCTTTCCGAGCCGTAGCGAGCAAAAAAGTGAGGTGCCTGGATTGCCGCGAGTCTTGGTCGTTGATGACGAAGAAACAATTCTTGAGCTAATCGCTTACAATCTGCAAAAAGAAGGCTTTCAGGTGGAAACAGCCACGGACGGACGGGAAGCTTTAGAGAAAGCAGCACGCCATCCGCCGGATTTGCTCGTCCTAGACTGGATGTTGCCGGAAGTCGATGGGCTGGAAGTGTGTCGCCTCCTGCGTGGCGACCCCAAAACGATGGGTTTGCCGGTTATCATGCTGACCGCCCGCGGCGAAGAGGTGGACAAGGTCTTAGGCTTGGAGTTGGGTGCCAATGACTATATGACCAAACCATTTTCCATGCGTGAACTGCTGGCGCGTATCAAAGCTCATTTACGTGCTAGGCAGCCACAGGTCCCGCAAAAAACGGAAGCGAAAGAGAACGTCGTCCAACAAGGTGGACTCTACCTTGATGCGGAAAAGTACCTGGCAAAGAAAAACAGCCAGACAATAGATCTCTCGCCTAAAGAATTTGAGTTCCTTTTCCTGCTGGCTACTTACCCAGGCAGGGTCTTTCGCCGGGAAGAAATTCTAAACAGAGTTTGGGGCTATGATTACCCGGCAGATACGCGAACCGTTGACGTCCATATCCGCTATCTGCGGCAAAAAATTGAAGACGACGCCAATAATCCCGAACTGTTGCTGACTGTGCGTGGGGTGGGCTATAAATTCAGGGGGCAGGAACGGTGAAAAGCCTTCGCTTTAAACTTTTAAGCGTCTTTGGGGCTCTGTATTTTGTCCACCTTTTATTATTTAGCGCCGCACTAGTCATTTTCGCGGAAAAAGCTTGGCTATTCTCGGTGGCAGCTCTTGCGGCGCTCGGCTTTTCCATAGCTGTAATTTTAAAAATTGCCAGGAGCCTGACTGAACGGTTGGGGCGGGTTGTTGATGTGGCAGATCGTATCTCTGCGGGAGAATTAGATAAACGCGTTTATCTAGACGGACGGGATGAAGTGACGGAGGTAGGCAAGGCTGTTAACCGCATGGCCACATCACGACAGGAGCAACTAAGAGAAATTTCTGCCAACAGAGATCGTCTGGAGACTATCCTGTCCACAATGGTTGAAGGGGTAATTGTTTTTGACGAAGAAGGGAAGGCCGTGCTGGCCAACCCAGCTGCTAAAACGATGCTCGGCCTGAGCAAAATAAGCTGGACAGGACGCAGCGACCTGGAGTTGGTGCGCAATGCCGAATTGCACGAGAAGATTAAAAGCGCCCGCCAAGAGAAAAAGGTCCAGGAACATGAGCTAAAGACAGTCCTGCCGGAAAAAAAAGTGCTCAGCGCCAGCATTGTACCTTTAAAAGCAGGGGTGTCGGGCAGGGCTGGTGTGCTTGCTGTCTTTCATGATGTCACCAGACTGCGGCGACTGGAGGAAATTCGCGCCGATTTTGCAGCCAACGTTTCCCACGAGATGCGCACGCCACTAACAGCCATCAGAGGATATGCGGAAACACTGCTCGATGGAGCATACCAGGATCCCGAAGTGGCCATCCGTTTTTTGAAGATTATCCATCGCGAGTCTGAGCGGCTAAACAACCTGATCGAAGATGTATTGATGCTTTCGCAGATTGAAAGCGGCCGGTCTGATATTCAGTTTGCTCCTGTAGATGTAGCCGCGCTTATTGCCGAAGTGCTGGAGAGCCTGACAGCGCGGTTTGGTGCCCACAAGCTGAAACAAGACTTGGCCTCTGACCTGCCCCCTGCCAACGGTGACCGCGGGTTGCTCGGTCAGGCGTTGTTCAATCTTCTCGACAACTCGCTGAAATACACGCCAGCGGGCGGTGAAATTACGCTTGGCGCTGCCGGGGAAGCTAACTCGATCCGTATTTTTGTTGCCGATACTGGCATTGGGATCCCCAGTGATGAGCAAACCCGGATTTTTGAGCGTTTTTACCGGGTAGACAGGGCACGTTCTAGGCGCCTTGGCGGAACCGGGCTGGGACTCTCTATCGTCAAGCATATCGTGGAGACACATCACGGACAGCTGAAACTTGAAAGCAGGGAAGGCCAGGGGACAACGGTCAGCCTTTATGTACCCGTATATACTCCGGGTACACAATAAGCGGCTCTTACTCAAATAGGAGGATGATGCGTAGTAGGGGCGGGTTTGAAACCCGCCCCTACTACCAGAATGAAGGTTTCAGAAACAGGATAAAGTCATATCAGGCATTTCAAGATATTTAATCACTAAATTAACAGAATCTATCTTTGCCTTTGAGTAAGAGCCCAATAAGCTAGCGGCTTTCGACTGCACGAATAGCCGCTAACTTCAATTACTCCTTCTCAAACATGTCCTTGTCTGCGCCACAGTCGGGGCAGACCCATTCCCCAGGCAGATCCTCAAAGGCTGTACCGGGGTCGACACCGTTGTCAGGGTCTCCCTCCGCAGGGTTGTAAACATATCCGCAAACTGTGCATACCCATTTTTCCATCTTAAAACCTCCCTTGAAGTGTTACTACTAATTATTTTCTTTTGTTGCTGCATTTTTCCTGCCTGAAAAATGGAATTATTGTAAACCTTTTTTTTTGCGCTCGCTTAAGATATAATTTACTTAAATGCCTGAAAGTAATTATGAGAGGTGAAATTAAATGGCTACCAAAGTGGGAGAAAGCTATCTATGCGACATCTGTGGCAATAAGGTAAAGGTTACCGATAGCGGAGCCGGTACTCTCGTCTGTTGTGGCGAAGCGATGCGCAAGGTAGAGGAAGAATAGGTAGTTAAATGAAGCCGTATACTATCGGGAGCCATGTGCTGGCAGCCTTGAAAGAAAAAAGACCTATTGTTGCCCTAGAGACGGCTTTGCTTACGCATGGTCTCCCCCGGCCCCATAATCTGGAGACGGTCCTAGAAATGGAGGCGGCTGTCCGCTCTGCTTGGGCTGTTCCCTGCACAGTAGGCGTGGTCGCGGGGAAAGTGACTGTCGGTCTTGCGGAGCAGGAGCTGGAGCAGCTTTCCCGCTGTGCGTCGCCACTGAAGATTGGGTTGCGGGAACTGCCTTACGCCGTGTCAGCAGGGCGAGATGGCGGTACTACGGCTGGCGCTACCGCATACTTGGCCAGACGTTTTGGAATCGGAGTTCTGGCTACAGGCGGCATTGGCGGAGTACATCGCGGTGCCGCTCTGTCATTCGATGTTTCAAACGACTTGGCCGTACTAGGTAACGTTCCTGTTACGGTAGTATCCTCAGGCCCTAAAGCTATTCTAGATCTTGGGCTGACTCTGGAATACTTGGAAACAGCTGGCGTAACTGTGATTGGCTACCGTACAGACTGCTTGCCAGCCTTTTATTCCCGCCGTTCTCCGTTCACGCTAGCGTATTTACTGGAATCACCCAGCCAAGTAGCGGAAATGACCCTGGCTCGCGACCGCCTAGGGCTTCCCGGTGCGGTACTAGTCTGCAATCCCGTCCCCGAGGAAGCGGAAATCCCTTGGGACGAGCTGATGGCTCTTATCAGGCAAGCTGAAACAGAGCTCTATAAAATAAAAAAAACCGGCTCGGATGTTACACCTTGGATGCTGGACCGGCTGTCCGTCTTATCTGATGGACGCACCTTGCGGGCTAATCTAGCCTTGCTGCGTGAAAATGCCGGGTTAGGAGCAGCTATCGCCCGGGCAGTCATAGAAAAAGGAGACCAAGTGTAATGAAAAAAATCTTGGCCCTCGACATCGGCGGCGGCACGCAGGATATTTTGCTTTATGACCCGGCGAAAAACCTAGAAAACTGTCTCCAGATGGTACTGCCGTCACCAACACAACTTGTGGCCGCCAAAATCAGCAAAGCAACAGCTGCTGGCAGACCGCTCTTTCTGCACGGCGAGATAATGGGTGGCGGGGCGTCCACCAGAGCAATTAAGAAGCATCTGGCTGCCGGATTGCCGGTAGTAGCCACACCGCAAGCTGCCCTTACTATCCATGACGACTTAGCGCGAGTCGCTAAGCTCGGTATCATGATTGACGGGGAAGAACCGCCCGGGGCCGTTCCTGTCCGGCTGGGCGACATTGATGTTGCTATGTTGAAAAGACTGCTCTCTGAAGCTGGCGAGGAACTGCCTACAGACTTTGCTGTTGCTGTCCAGGACCACGGTTATGCCCCGCAAGAGTCAAACCGCGCTTTTCGCTTTCGCTACTGGGGTAAATTTATGGCGGACGGGGGAAGCCTTTCAGACTTGTTTTTCCGTTCCGCTCCCAGTTATTTTACGCGTATGAAAGCGGCGCAACAGACTTTGCCTGGTGCGCTCCTGATGGATACCTGCAGTGCTGCTCTGCTTGGCGCCATGACCGATGAGCGGGTAAGGGAAGCAGCGTCCCACCATGCCGTAGCTATTGCCAACATTGGCAACCAGCACACTTTTATAGCCATTATTCGCAAAGAGAGGGTGGAGGGACTTTTGGAGCATCACACAGGGAGCATGACGGCGGAGAAAATTATCCGCTACCTTGACCGCCTGCTGACCGGAACACTAACTAACAGCGAAGTGCTCGCAGATGGAGGGCATGGAAGCATTGCGCCACCAGGGCGGGTTTTACCCGCCTTGGTGGCGGTGACTGGGCCCAGAAGAAACCTCCTGGCCGGTAAAGATTTTTATTTTGCCGCTCCCCAAGGCAACATGATGCTGATGGGGTGTTTTGGACTGGTGGCCGCAGCCAAGAAAGAGCTTATTTCACTAGGCGGCGTAGGCGCTCGTTGACCACGCCCCAGTCGATAATGTTCATGAAAGCGTCAATGTATGGCGCCCGCTTGACACCATAATCAATCATATAGGCGTGTTCATAGGTATCCATTACTAGAATAGGCACGGCGTTCCAGATGGGTCCGAAGTTGTGGGAGTCGCTACCAAAGTTGTACAGCCTGCTGTCTTCTAGGTCAAAAGCCAACACCACCCAACCGCGAACCGCGAGCCCCGTAGCTTTGAAATCGGCTTCCCATTTTTCGTAGGAACCAAAATCGCGCTCCAAGAGGGAGCGGGCCTGTCCATCAGCTTTGCCGCCTTTCCCTCCCATGTTGTCAAAATAAGCCTCGTGCAGCTTAATGCCGTTTAGCGCAAATGTTTCTTCAATTCTCAAAGCACGCAGGTCACTATATGTCTGGTTGGCTTTGCTGTAGTCTACAGTTTGCAGGAGTTTACGGATTTCATTAAGTTTGTTCACATATCCTTTATAAAGCACGCCGTGGTGTTCTGCTAGTTGACGCTCAGAAAAACCCGCCATGTCTTTCATTTTCAGTTCTTTGGCCTGCATTTCCATCATCTAAATTCCTCCTTGGGTATATTTTAATCCTATTATATCAGGAGCAGCCAAGGACGTAAAGGAACTAGGGCTTTCTTATGGACTGGCTACGGTGCCAATAAGCTACGAGGCGAGGAGGGAACGAAAATGGATGCTGTGCCCATGCTCATTATTTACCTTGTGCTTGCCGTAGGCTTTAGCCTCCTGCTTATCCGCCGCGGCGGAGGTGGCTGAAAATAATATGGCCCGCTGTAAGCTGGTCAGACTCAGTGCCTCGTCCACCATGCCGCTTGGACTAAAAGCACCTTTTGCTCATCTCATAAATCTGCATACCTGCAGTTCTGCTGTCCCATACTAGAGAAAAAAGCAGGAGGCAAGTTATGCCCAAATATAAAAAGAAGCTGGAGAAAATGACGGCCCGGGAACTGGAACTGGAAAGCCTGAAACTGGAGATCGCTGAAGAACTGGGGTTGGGGGATAAAATCAGGGAGCGGGGTTGGCAGGACCTTACCGCGCGGGAGGTGGGCCGGGTAGGTGGTCGGATGTGGCAGCGTCTTTCCCGGAAAAATCTCGGGACACCATAAAAGTTATGACGATCTAGACAGATAGAACGGTAAGGAGGAAAAGTATGTTGCGGCTCGGCTGTCATTTGCCTATTTCCGGCGGGTATGCCCGCGCGACAAGACTGGCAAAAGAATTGGGCGCCAATGCTTTCCAGTTTTTTACGCGCAATCCGCGTGGCGGTAGGGCCCGGAATATTTCCGCCCAGGAAATTGAACAAGGCAAAGAAGCACGCCTTTCTTTTGATGTCGCGCCGATTGTCGGGCACTTGCCGTACACTGTGAACATGGCCGCCCCGGCAGATGGGCCGTACGCTTTCGCCAAGATGATTGTGGCCGCTGACCTGCAACGGATGGATAATGCCGGGGCGGAATTCCTGGTGGTCCACCCCGGGTCACACGCCGGTTCAGGCAGGGAGGCAGGCTTGAAGCGCATTGTGGCCTGTCTGGAAGAGGCGCTTTTGCCTCATGGCGGACAGACGCGCCTACTGCTGGAAACCATGGCCGGACAGGGCTCAGAAATAGGCACGCTGCAAGATCTGGCAGAGATTATAGAAGCCTTGGACAAGCCCGCCAATCTGGGTATCTGTCTTGACTCTTGTCACCTGACCGGTGCCGGCTATGATTTTTTACGGCCGGAGGAAGTGGCGCGGTTAGTCGACGACCTCGAAAAAACTGTGGGGCTCGCAAAGGTCCACGCGCTCCATCTGAACGATTCCAAATTTCCTCCTGACTCCCACCGGGACCGCCATGCGCGCATCGGCAGCGGGTATCTGGGAAAGGAGGGGCTGCTGAACCTGATTACTCACCCCCTTCTTTTTTCGCTACCCATGATTCTGGAGACCCCGGTGGAGGACTATTACCAGTACGGCGAAGAAATTACCCTCATTCGTTCTTGGCTGGCAGAGGCGGCACTATAGACGTTACTGAGCAGGCAACCGCTTAAAGTCGGGAAAGCAGCGCGCCTTGGCAGTGCTGGCAGGGAAAGTGTTCTTTTGGGCGAATAAAGACACAAAAGCGCCGGCGGTGAGAAAGTGCAGGAATTTAAACGTCTCGACGAGGTGATCAGCAATACGGTCAAAGCAGTGGAGCAGGGTCGCGAACAAATTCACAGTATCGCTGACGATGCCCGCCTGCAGCGTGAGGAGTTGAAAACTAGGACAGCGCAGCTCAAAGAAGAAGTCCTGGCCGTTATCACGGAAGTTGACCGTATGGAAAAAGAGGAGAAGCTGTCCCGGCTGCACTTGATGGAGGTCAGCCGCAACTTTATCCGTTACACGGAAGAAGACATCAGGCACGCTTATGAAGCGGCTCAAGCCATTCAAGTCCGGCTAGGTTTGCTACGGGAGCGCGAGGCGCAACTACGCCGGCAGCGTGATGAAATGGACCTTGTGCTGCGCCGGATGGGGGCCACGGTGGAGAAGGCCGAGAAACTGGTTTCCCAGGTCGGCCTGGCCCTGACGCTGTTATCCGGCAGCCTGCAGGGGGTCTCGGACAGACTGGAAGAAATGCAGCTGCGCCAGCAGCTTAGCTTGCGTGTGCTTAGGGCCCAGGAAGAAGAGCGCCTGCGCGTGGCCAGGGAAATTCATGACGGGCCAGCCCAGTCCATGGCGAATGTGGTGTTACGCGCCGAAATTTGTGAAAAGCTCATCGACCTGTACCCGGAAAAAGTAAAGGAGGAGCTGCGCAGTCTGAAGGATATGGTCAGGGAAAGTCTGCAGGAGGTCCGGAAAATTATCTTTGACCTGCGGCCCATGGTTCTTGACGACTTGGGGTTGGTGCCGACGTTGCAGAGGTTTATCGCCGAACAGCAAAAAAGAACCGCCACAAGCATCGAACTCGTGGTGTTAAGCGGCGCCGAGCGCCGGCTGCCAGGTGTCTTTGAAGTAGCGGCTTTCCGGGTTGTTCAGGAAGCGCTGAACAATGTCTGCAAACATGCCAAAGCGCGTCACGCGATTGTCAGGCTGGAGATTCTATCCGGCAAAATCAATCTTTCTGTAACCGATGATGGCTGCGGCTTTGAGACGACGGCCCTGCTGCGGGATACGGGGAGGGAGTGTTACGGGTTGCTGGGGATGAGAGAAAGAGTGGAACTGCTGCAGGGCGAACTAAAGATTTCCTCCGTGCTGGAGAAGGGAACAGAAATTAACGTCTACATTCCTGTCGGGGAGCGAGAAAGATGACGGCGGCAGAAAAAAAAATACGCTTGTTAATCGCCGACGACCACCCCCTGATTCGTGATGGCCTAAAGAAAATTCTTGCCCTGCATAAAGATTTTAAAGTACTAGCCGATGTCGCCAATGGACGGGAGGCTCACCGTCTGGCTGTGGAACTGCTTCCCGATATCGTGCTGATGGATGTCAATATGCCGGAGCTCAATGGGATTGAGGCTACCCGCCTGATTAAAGCGGCTTGCCCGGGGGTGCAAATCATTGCCCTGACGATCCACGACGAAGAGGAATATGTTATTGAACTGGTCAAGGCCGGCGTGTCCGCCTATCTCTTGAAGGATACGGACACCGTTTCCCTGGTGGAAACAATTCGGGCCGTCTTCAGGGGGGAAGCTGTCTTTCACCCGAAAATCACCCGCAAGCTGCTTGGCGAGTTCCAGCGCCTAAGCGGCACTGCCGAGGAGCGTCTGTCGCCGCGGGAGACAGAGGTGCTGGTCTTGCTGGCTGGCGGACGGAGCAACAAAGAGATTGCCCAGAATCTGTTTATCAGTGAGAAAACTGTCAAAAATCATATTTCGCAGATCTTTCGGAAGATTAATGTTGCCGACCGCACGCAGGCCGCCCTTTACGCCGTAAAAAACAGGCTGGTCAAACTATAGTGCCGCTCGCAGCGGCTTTTTTGTTTATCAAAATAGGACCAAAGTCCTAGTGATTTCAAGACCTGCGCCTGATATACCGGCTCTGTAAGGCGTGCTATTATTTAGACAACAAGCTGCAAGCAAAAAACGAGGGAGGTGAGAAAAGTGAAGGAAATGCTCAGAAAATTAATCTCGGACGAGTCGGGCCAGGGCATGACGGAGTACGCGCTGATTCTCGCCCTGGTGGCGGTCGGCGCCATTGTGGCCATGACCACGCTGCGCACCCAGATTCAGGCTGTCTTTGGGCGTGTTACCGCTGCGTTGGATGCCGCTCTGACTCCGTAACTAACCGGCTGCTCCCCCATAACTCTCGGCCCTGCCTACGGGGGTGGGGTCCTTTTATTACAGCGGGAGGTGATTACGTGAGCCTACACGAAAAGCTATGCCGGGATTCCCGCGGTCAGGCTATCGTCGAGACGGCCCTCGTGCTGCCGCTCTTGCTCTTGCTACTGATGGGGATTATTGAGTTCGGTCGGCTGGGCAACACCTACCTGGCTGTAACACATGCCGCTCGGCACGGTGTCCGGCACGCTACCGTAGGAGCTAGCAACAGTGACATTGTGGCGCGTGTCCAAGCTGCTGCCACACCACTGACAAGGGAAAATATCACGGTGGAGGTCACCCCCGTGTCGGCGCTACGCAGAAGCGGGCAAGACGTCACTGTCACGGTAACTTACCCGCTGCGCTTGTACCTGCCGTTTGCCAACCTGGTTTTTACCGCCAATCCTGTTGTCGTGCGCAGTTCCCTAACCATGAGAGCGGAGTGAGGTGCAAAAGATGGCTGATTTAAGGCGCGTCAAGGCTTTGATAAAGAATGAAAAAGGTTCGGCTCTGGTTATTCTGGCGCTGACGATGAGCGTCCTAGCGGGGGTCACAGCTCTTGTCGCGGACGTGGGTGTGGCGTACGTCACCCAGCAACGGCTTTCTGTTGTGGCTGACGCCGCCTCCTTAGCCGGCGGGCAGGAACTGCACCTGGGGTCTACTCAGGCCAGAGCGGCGGCCCTGGCCAACGCTGCCAGGAACGGTATCAGCCCGGAAAAGATGCAGGTGTCGGTGGGCCAGAACAACCAGAGCCTCAGCGTGAGGATCATGGCCCCGATGCACTCGTTCTTCGGGCAGGTTTTGGGCTTTAGGGGAGGCGAGCTAGCGGCGTCAGCCAAGGTGGTGCGCGGTGCGCCCACAGCCAGAACGGGCCTAGCCCCCTTAGCCATTCAAGAACAAGACTTTTCCTTTGGCAAGCTTTATACTTTGAAAGTTGGCGCGGGTGAAAATGAGAACGCCGGATTAGGCCCCGGAAATTTCGGCATTCTGGCTCTTGGCGGAACCGGTGCTGATAGGTACAGGGACAACTTGACGAATGGTTATCCCGGTTTGATAGAAATCGGCGATGTGCTTGACACGCAGACCGGCAACATCTCCGGCGCTACCAGGAAGGCTATTAAAGAGCGTTTCGCGAGATGCCGGGAAAGATGGCCGGGAGGCTTGTGTTCCCATGAAAATGTCACGCCGGATTGTCCCCGCCTTTTAATTGTTCCTGTTTTCCAACCGCCGCAGAACAGCGAAAAACAGGTTGACTCCATCGTTGTTACTGGATTTGCCGCGTTTTATGCCGAGACAATCCCGGGGAGCGGCCAGGATAGCTTTATTACAGGCCGGTTCATCCGCATCCATAGCGGCGGCCCCGTGGACGTCGGAGGAAGCGACTTCGGCGTCAGCGGCACAAAAATGGTCGAGTAGGAGGCGCGCGATGAAAAGCAAAAGGATGCTGCTTCTTTCGGTGTTGCTGGCATTGTTGGCCGGGGTGTCGGTCTTCCGCTTTCTCAGCGCTGCGGAAAACAAGGCCAGGGCCACAGCCAATCTGGTGCCGGTGCTCGTGGCCCGCGCCGATATCCCGGCGCGCAGCAGGCTGGATAAAGCTATGTTTATCGTTGTGGAGTCGCCCAAAGATTTTATCCATGCCGACGCGCTCACGGATCCGGCGGCGGTGCAAGGTGCTTTTACCCGGGAACGGCTGGTGGCCGGTGAGCAGGTGCTGGCTTCCCGTCTGGTGCCGGCCGGCGAGGTCGAAGGCGGTCTGGCTTATCTTATTTCTCCGGGGTACCGGGCGCTGGCTGTGCCGGTAAATAACGTTTCCGGCGTGGGCGGACATATCCTGCCAGGGGACAGGGTGGACGCTGTAGCTACTGTCGAGGTGCCGGAGGGAGAAGGGCAAACCGTCCTCACGGCCTTAATAGCAGAAAACCTGAAAGTTTTGGCTGTGGGTCCTGTCGTCCAGACGCGGGAGGAGGCGCAACTAGTGGCCGATAACATAACGCTGCAGGTACCCCTAAATAAGGTGGCTGAGCTGGCACAAGCCCAGGAAAGAGGAGTTCTGCAACTTGCTCTGCGGCCTGCCGGCGAGGGGGGCACAGCAACCACAAAACATCACTTGTTGAAAAACTTTCTGCCTTAGTCGGCATACTCTCATTCTGGAGAGATGAAAATGGAAAAGATCAAACTCTTGATTGTCGACGATGTGCCACAGACGCGCAAAGACATTACCCGTCTGCTGTATTTTGAAGATGATTTGGCGGTTATCGGGGAGGCCGGCGACGGTGCTGAGGCTTTGCAGAAAATTGCGGAGTTAGGTCCCGATGTGGTTTTGATGGATGTCAATATGCCCGGCATGGACGGCATTACCGCTACGGAGCGCGCCAACCAGCTTTTCCCTGCTGTAGCGGTGGTGATTATCTCTATCCAGGGTGAAGCCGAATACCTGAAAAAGGCCATGGTGGCCGGAGCCCGCGACTACCTAATCAAACCGCTTGGCAGCGAGCAAATGTCCGCTACTATCCGCAGTGTCTTTAGCCAGCAGCAACGGCGATTGGAGGCAAAAGCGGCAGGCGAGCGCACTGTTTCACCGCCGCCTCCGGCGCCAAAAGAAGAGAAAACTTCCGGTGTGGTCAGCGTTATTTTCTGCGGCAAGGGTGGCACCGGCAAAACCACCTTAGCCGTTAATCTGGCCGTGACACTTGCTCAGCAGGGGCGCAAAAGAGTAGCGCTGGTTGATTTAGATTTGCAATTTGGCGATGTCGGCGTCATGCTCAATCTCACCGAGGGCAAGACGGTTAGCGACCTCGTGCGGGAGAATAGCGACATTACTGCTGAGATACTGGAAAGTTACCTTCTCCGGCATTTCAGCGGCATCGACATCCTACCTGCGCCGCTCTTCCCTCAGGAGGCCGAGTATATCTCTGCGGAACAGACGGCTAGGTTGCTTACATTGCTGCGAGAGCGTTACGATTACGTTATCGTTGATACCGCTGCTAATTTCCATGAAATCAACCTGCAGGTCCTGGAGCTTGCCGATCAGATTTTACTGCTGTTGACCAAAGATCTTACTACGATCAAAAACGCCAGAACAAGCCTCTCCATTTTGGATCTGCTCGACCTGCGCGAAAAAGTACGCTTTGTCCTTAACCGTTCCGACCAAAACTTTGGTGTAGAGATCCCGGATTTGGAAAAAGGGCTGGGCATTACCGTCTCCCATCTTCTCCCCTGTGATGAGCGGGCGATCACGGCGGCCATTAATAAGGGAGTGCCGGTGGTGATCAGCAGTCCGGCAGCGGAGATTTCCCGTTCTTGTCGGCGGCTTGGTGAACGGATGGCCACCGGACGGCGGCTGCCGGCCGTTGAAAAAGAAGGAAAAAATCTCCTTAACCGCATTTTCAGCCTATAGGGAGGTCTAAACTATGTCATTGCTGGAAAGATTGGAGCGAGTCAGGCAGCAGGAACAAACCGGGCAGAAAGCGGCCTGTACAGCCAGGAAAGCAGAGCCGGCCGCAAAAGTCGACCCTTATTGCCAGTTGAAGGTTAAAGTTCACCAGCAAGTAATTGAAGAGCTGGTGCGGCGTAAAACAGATAACGAGGACGAGAAAACCTTAACGGCTCGGCTGGAAAGCCTAGTTACAGAGGTTGTTGATCAGGAAGTGGCTCTGATTCCGCGGGGAGAGAAACAGCGTGTTGTCGCGGAAATAGTAGCTGAGGCCGTGGGGTTTGGTCCGATTCAGCCACTGTTGCAGGATGAAAGCATTTCGGAAATCATGGTTAACGGACCAAGGCAGGTGTATGTGGAAAGAGCAGGTAAACTGCAGCTCACCGGCGTAACTTTCCGGGACGATGCCCATGTGCTGCATATGATCGAAAAAATTGTCTCCCCTCTCGGGCGGCGCATTGACGAGAGTATGCCGATGGTCGACGCCCGCCTGCCGGATGGTTCCCGGGTCAATGCCGTTATCCCACCCCTGGCGCTGAGAGGCCCCACCCTCACTATCCGCAAGTTTGCCAAAGACCCCTTGACGATTGACGACCTGCTGAACTTTGGCACAATGAATCTGGAAATGGCCGCTTTCCTGGAGGCGGCGGTCAAAGCACGGCTGAATATAGTTGTTTCCGGTGGTACCGGCTCCGGAAAGACAACCACCCTGAATGTCCTTTCAAGCTTTATCCCGCCGGATGAGCGCATCATCACCATTGAGGATGCCGCGGAGCTGCAACTACGGCAGGATCATGTCGTTTCTCTGGAAACTAGGCCGCCAAATATCGAGGGTAAAGGCGCTGTTACTATCCGTGACCTAGTCAAGAACTCCTTACGTATGCGCCCAGAGCGGATTGTGGTAGGTGAAGTGCGCGGCGGTGAAGCACTGGACATGCTGCAGGCCATGAACACAGGACATGATGGCTCATTGACAACAGGACACGCCAACTCGCCGCGGGACATGCTGGCGCGCCTAGAGACCATGGTGCTGATGGCGGGGATGGATTTGCCGGTCAGGGCTATCCGGGAACAGATTTCCTCCGCCATAGACCTGATCGTCCAGCAAAGTCGCTTACGTGACGGTTCAAGGAAAGTTACCCATCTTACAGAAGTGCAGGGAATGGAAGGGGAAATAATAGTTCTGCAGGATATTTTCGTCTTCGAACAGTCGGGGTTGGATGAGAACGGCCGTTGCCGCGGTCAACTCCGTTCCACAGGGATCAGGCCGAAATTTTGCCGGCAAATGGAAGAAGCTGGGATCAGGCTGCCGGCAACAGTTTTTTCTCCGTCTAACTTTTAGGGGGGAGGAGTGAGCTCATTGACAGCACAAGTTATTGCCTTGCTGACTGTCGGCTGTGTTTTTTTCGCTTTGCACGCGCTGCTAAGTCATTTAAGCCGACACAAAGAAGAGGTGGCGCAACGTCTCCTGCATATTACCGGGCAATTCTCGGGAGCAAAAACCCAGAACGCCGGGCGAGAAGATGGAAGTAGGCATCCCTCTTTGTTTTTGCTATGGCGTAAGCTGGCACCGAAAGGGCTATTGGAGGCAGCCGAGGTAGAACTGGAGCAGGCGGATATTCCGCTACGGGCCGAAGAATTGGTAGCTATTGAACTGGCAGCAGTCTTATTGCTCCCCTTCGTTGCTCTGCATCTTCTTGGCAGTCCCCTCCTGGCTGTTCTCCTGGCATTAGTCGGTGGCAGCATACCATTGTTACTCGTCAAAAATTCTAAAACGCGGCGTAAAAGGAAATTTAACGATCAGCTGGGAGATGCTCTAGCCTTGATGTCCAACTCACTGAGAGCAGGGTTTTCCTTCCTACAAACACTTGATTCCCTGCAGCAGGAAATGCTTCCCCCTTTGTCCAGTGAATTTAATCGTGCGCTACGAGAGATAAGATATGGTGCTCACACTGAAGAGGCGCTGCTAAACATGGCCCGCCGCGTCCAAAGTGAGGATATGGATCTGATTGTCACAGCCATCAGTATTCAGCGCCAAGTAGGAGGAAACCTAGCGGAGGTTCTGGACAACATTACTCACACTATTAAAGAGCGGGTGCGAATCAAAGGGGAGGTAAAAACACTTACTGCCCAGGGCAGGATTTCCGGGATGGTTATTGCCTTGCTCCCCGTGGTGCTAGCAGCTCTCATCATGCTAATCAACCCGTCTTATATACTTTCGCTGCTAGAGCACCCGCTGGGGGTAACATTGACGGGAGCGGCCTTCTTTTCAGGGCTGCTGGGCGCGGCTCTAATCAGGAAGATTGTAAACATTGAATATTAAAAAGGAGCGAGTACCATGGCAGTTATTCCCGCGCTACTTGCTTTCAGCCTGGTTTTTTGCGTGCTGCAGGCTGTCGCTACCCGCCTGCAGCCCGAGCGTGTCGACCTGACAAGCCGTTTGCCGCAGGCTATACCTTTAAATGCTCCGCTCGATGTCAGGAAAGCTGAACTAAAAAGATCAGCCGGTGAACGCCTGCTGCGTCCCCTGTTGCTGAAAGCAAGCCGCCTGGGCGGCAGGATGCTGCCTGCAGGCATCTTGCAGTCACTGGAGCCAAAGATCCAGCGAGCAGGATTGTCCTGGGAATTTTCGGCCAGTGAGTGCCTGGGAATTAAAGTGCTGCTGGCGGTGATCCTCCCTGTCCTGCTTTATCCTGTCGCCAGCGGTGCGGCCGGTATTCTGCTGCCAATATTTTTGCTGGCCCTGGCTGTGGCGGCAGGTTGGAAGGCTCCCGACTATTACTTGAGTAAAAAGACGGCTCACAGAGCCAGATTGCTGGAAAAAAGTTTCCCTGATACTTTAGACCTGTTGACGGTTAGCGTGGAGGCGGGGCTTGGTTTTGACGGAGCGCTGGCCAAAGTGGCCGAGAAAAGCACCGGCATAATTGCTGGCGAGTTTCGGCGCGTGTTGCAGGAAATCAAGATGGGCAAATCGCGCCGGGAGGCGCTGAAGTTCTTTGCGGAGCGGACAGCAGTAGACGACATCCGTTCCTTTGTCAGTGCTATCATTCAAGCGGAACAGCTTGGTCTAGGCATCGGAGCAACACTGCGCAATCAGTCGGAACAAATGCGCCGCAAACGACGCCAGCGTGTAGAGGAGCAGGCGATGAAAGCTCCGGTCAAGATGCTGCTACCACTAATTGTCTTTATCTTTCCCACCATTTTTCTCGTCCTGCTCGGCCCGGCACTTATCCAAATTTTAGAAGGATTGGGGAGATGAGAAATGCTTTATAACGTTACCAAAAAAAGTTTTCTCGCTCGGAAACCGCTGAAAGCCACCGGCTTCGGCGGCCGGCTACGCGGGCTGATGTTCCGCAGCTCTTTCCCTGCCGGCTGTGATGCTTTGTTTCTTTATCCTTGCCGGGCCATCCATACCTATTTTTTGCGCTTCCCTATCGATATCCTGTTGCTGGATGACAGCATGCAGATCATCAGCGCCTTCAGAGCACTGGAGCCTGGCAAAATCGGGCCGCTCGTCGCCGGAGTCACTGGGGTCATGGAATTGCCGGCCGGCGTAATCGACAGTAGCGGAACAAGTGACGGTGACCAACTTACCTTTATTCAAGGGTAACAGAAAGGGGTGCGTTTGAGGTGACCGCCGGTAGCTTGCTGCTCTTTGCTGTCGTTTTAACCTGCTTATACACCGACCTGACAGCCAGGAAAATATATAACACCGTGGTAGTGGCTGGCATGCTGGGTGCAGTTGTCTTAAACATTATCCGTCTGGGGTTCTTTGAAGGGGTGCTGTTTACGTCTACAGGCATCGTCGCCGGCCTCGCCTTGCTTATTGTACCGTTTATTTGCGGCGTGCTTGGCGCAGGTGATGTCAAAATGCTCGGGATGATTGGTGCTTTTACGGGGCCTGAACTGGCCGTTCAGGTTTTGCTGGCCTCTGCTTTAGCGGGAGGGATCTACGCCATCGTTCTGTTGCTAATCGGCAAAAGGCCCTTATCGCGATTGAAAAAAACATTGACTGGCCTGTTCTTTTTTGCGGCTACGCGCTCGCCGCTTTATCTGGAAACTCTGGAGGACAAAAAAAGCACCGCAGACGCCATTCCTTATGGCGCGGCCCTGGCGGCGGGAGTGTTGACCGTCTATTTCTTAGGCCTGCGCCTGCCAGGATTCTGACAAAGCGCCGGTATTTTAAACGTGGGCAGGAAAATCAAGCCCTCCGGTGAATATTAAAGAAGGACTAAACGCTGGAGGCGTTGGTATGCTTGCCGCACTGAGAGCTATCTTGCTGGCGCTGATGGCGCAGGGCAGAAGCGAAATATTGTCAGAGCGTATTTTTTCTGCCCGCGTGCTTGCAGTGTCTGGTGAAACCGCCTGGCTGCTGGCGGGCAGCAAGCGCTTTCCCGTGCGCCTAGCTGTGTCGGCAGAGGTCGGCGAGCGGCTGTTGCTGGAGAAACTGGAGCTGCGCGACGGGTTGCTTTATTGCCGTGTGTTGCAGCGCCAGGCGGCCGCCGAGGCAGCAGGTCTACATAACTCAGACAGAGAAGCGCCGCCGCTTTTTTCCGTCCTCCTGTACCCTGAAGAAGGTACAGTAGAGCCCTATTTTCTGGTGGCCAGACGGGAGGAGGACTCTAACCTAGCCATGCGGGGAGACGAGCACCGCTGGCTTTTTTTGCTGCGTACCGCAAATCTCGGTTTAGTGGCTTTGTTGGTAAGTAAAACTGCCGAAGGATATGATTATTCTCTGCTTACGGAAACGGAAAAAGCAATGTCTGCGTTAAAGCCGCTCGGAGAGGGCCTGAGACTGAAAGTGATGAATGTTGCAGAACGCGAGCGTTTTCTGACGCTGGGAAGCACCGTCGATTTGTCTGCATGACCGGGGGGGGGGCAGTATGAGAAAAAAGCGACTACAGGCCACCGCTCTGATTTACCGAGCGGAAGAGGAGGCCGCTCCTAGGGTCGTGGCCCAAGGTAAGGGCAAAGTAGCGGAAAAAATCATGGCCTTGGCTCAGGAAGCAGCTGTGCCGGTGAAAGAAGATCACGTCCTAGCCAACGCTTTAAGCAGACTGGACCTAGGAGAGGCGATACCTTTAGAGCTTTTTCAGGCTGTGGCTGAGATCTTAGCAGCAATAATCAATGTTGACAGGCAGCAGCCGAGTGGATTTTGCTGAAAGAATCTGCAGGAATTTTCAGAAATTTATCGAAACGATACCTTACTTGTGAAAATAGGAGGCAAAGCATGCAGACACGGGGAGACAATCTGCTCCATTGCTTTATACAAACTGCGCCACTGATCAATGAGTTGGTCTTTGGGGACTTGGCTATAGCCATCTGTGACACGGAAAAATGGGTTGCTTATTTTCCAGGGAAGACCCTTGATCATAAGATAAAGCCTGGCGACCCTGTAAAGGAAGGCTCCGTAGCCGGAGCGACTCTCGCCAGCGGGAAGCGCGTCGTCCGCCAGGTAGGCAAAGAAGTATATGGTGTCGCTTATGTTGGCATTGGACTTCCCATCCGCGATAAAGCTCGGAAAGTAATTGGCGCCGTTTCCTTTAATGAAAACTTGGAACGGCAGGAAACGCTGCTGGCAACGGCCAACAACCTCTTTTCCGCCGTGACGAAGGTGACCGGCTCGACAGGAATGTTATCTGCCCAGGCCGATGATTTGGTCGTCATCGGAAAACAGCTGAACGCACTGGGTGGTCAGCTCGACACCAGGGTAGCTGAGGCTAACAGCATGATAAAAGTGATGCAAAAGGTTTCTTCGCAGACAAATCTGCTGGGACTGAATGCCTCTATCGAAGCGGCGCGGGTCGGAGAAAAGGGCAAAGGCTTTGGCGTGGTGGCTGATGAAATCCGCAAACTTGCAGAAAGTAGTGCCCGGTCGCTGAAAGAAATAGAGGCAACGCTGGGGGCTTTGAACACCGCCAACGGCGGCTTACGTATGGAAATTGAACGGATTACCCAAATCTCTGCCGTGCAGGTAGGCTCAGCGCAAAACGTATTGGGGGCAGTGCAGGAAATAAATGCTATGGCTGAATCTCTGCTGAAATACGCGGAAAGCCTGCTCAAGTAATAAATGAGCGCGGAAACGGCAGGCCGTATGGCCCGCCGCTTAGTGTTTTGCCCGGTAGCTAGATGTTAAAACGGAAATTTATGATCTCCCCGTCCTGTACCGGGTACTCTTTCCCCTCCAGGCGCAGTTTGCCCAGCTCTCGCGCTCGTTTAAGAGAGCCGCCAAGGGACAGAAACTCCTCATAGCCGATAACTTCCGCACGGATAAAGCCACGCTCTATGTCAGAGTGAATTTTGCCAGCCGCTTTACGGGCCAGGGTGGCTGTCTTTATCGTCCAGGCGCGCACCTCATCTTCACCGACAGTAAAAAAAGAACAAACACCTAGTAAATTATAAGCGGCACTAGCCAAGCGCGCCACTCCCGTTTCCTTTAGCCCGTACACGGCCAGAAATTCCTGTTGTTCTTCCTGCCCTACACGGCTTATTTCTTGTTCTACAGTGCCGCAAAATTCGATTAGCGGGTAGCCGGCTGTGGTACACAGAGCACGAAGCTCTAGGCGTCCTTCGTAATCACCGCTCAAAAGCTGCTCTTCACCTAGGTTAACGGCAACCAGACAGGGTCGCGAGGAAAGAAAGGCAAAATTACGCAAGACGCTCAACTCTTCCACGCTCCACGCCCCAGAGAGGATGGGCTTGGACGACTCCAAAAGAACTTTGCACGCCTCTAGAGTCTGTGTCTCCTCACCGCTTCTTTTTTTGTCCTTGGTGCGTGCCAGCAAGGCCTCTGTCTGGCAGAGGTCATTTAGCAGTATTTCATCAAAAAAATTAGCAAAAGCTTCCTCCGGAAGAGTAGGCAGTCGCGGCCAGGGAACGGACGGACTGGTGTGAGCCCTGATAACGACAGTCAGAGCATCGCATACTTTTAGCTTAGTCGCCGCTTCGCCGCTGATTTCGCAACCTTGGCCAAGTGCGGGGAAATCAGCAAACTCTACCGACGCATAAGTTACCTTGCGTGGCTTGAAAATCTGCGCCAGACGTTCGACACGCCGATCTGGCACCCGTGCCGCCGCCTGGGGCACACCACCCCTAGTAGCAGTTCCCGAGGCTGTGCCTGCCAGCAATTGAAATAAAGTCGTTTTCCCCGACAAGGGAGGACCAATAATCCCTATCTTCATTCTTGGACACCTCACGTTAAACATCATAGCGCAGCCCACCGGAACGTGTCAACGCCCGTTTTCTTCCCCTTGCGGCAGGGAACCTGCTGCAGAAAGGGCAAAACAAATCTCAGGGAGGTTGCGATGGAAAAAATCCTCGTCCTTGGTGCCGGCCATTTCGGCAAAAAAGCGGTCGAAACCTTTGCCAGACACGCCTGTAAAATCGTGATTGTGGATCGCGACCCGGCGGCGTTGCCTTCTACCGCTGCCGGAAACATAGTACCTGTCTGCGCTGAAGGGATTCTTTATTTGGCGACCAATGACCTGTCTTTCTTTGACTGGATTATTCCTGCCCTGCCGGTGCATATGGCCTTTGCCTGGCTCCAGGCTAAGCTGGAAGGTGAAGAAGGAATATTGGCGGTACCGGTTCCGCCGGGTCTGCACATTCCCAATAACTATTATGTAGCGGATGGTACTGTCTATGCTACTTTATCCCGCCAACTTTGCCCGGAGGATTGCCCCGAACCGGAAGGAATTTGTTACCTGACCGGCGAAGCGCGTGAGCTTCCCCTTTACAGCCAATTAGAGGAGTTGCACGTCAATGGCTTCATCACCCATGTGTTGCGCAGTCATCAGCTTGCTCCCGGCATCGGCGGCTTTACGCCGCTCCAGCTGCAAAAACTGCTGGCGCAGGTAGCGGGCCACCGTCTTCCGGGCCTGGTTATTTCCTCCTGTGCCTGCCACGCCGTTATTAATGCTTTTTCCTGGTTCTCTGAGTAGGCGCAGAATTTTCTTTCGGCAACCCGTCAGTGTTTTTTGTTTTCAGGCCCCGCTTTCGAAATTCTAAAGCAACTGCGGGAGAAGAATTTTGAAAATTTTTCTTAGATAACAGGAAAGACTTCACGCAGAAAGAATACTACGATAATAGAGAAGTGAGGTGGCGGCAGTGTTGGGAACGTTACGTGCCCTGGCGGATATCGCCAGAAAAGAGGACAAAAAGCTCTATCTTGTCGGGGGCTTTGTTCGCGATGCGCTGCGTGGGACGCAAAGCCGAGACCTCGACCTCGTAGTCAGCGAAGAGGCGGCCTGGTTCGCCCGACGGGCAGCTTGCTCCCTGCGGGGAAGCTACGACCCGCTTGACACTGCCGCCCAACACTCCAGGGTAAGAACAATCGCCGATGACGGGCTCCCGCTCGTCCTTGATTTTTCACAATGCCGGGGGAAGAACATCGTTGACGATTTACGCCTGCGTGACTTTACAGTTAATGCCATGGCCGTTTCCCTGGACGATTACCTGAATAAGCAAGACTGGCAGGGAAGAATCTGCGATCCGTGCGACGGAAAGAACGACTTGGCTGCCGGCATACTGCGGCTGACTGCCGAGGAGTGTCTGCAGGACGATCCCGTCAGATTGTTGCGTGCAGTCCGCTTCTTGCATAAACTCAGCCTGCGCTTTGATCCGGAATCTAAGGAAATGCTGCGGCGCAATGCCGGGTTTATCGGCAATGCGCTTAAAGGCAAACTGGCGATTGAGTTTTTCAAAATCCTGTCCGGCAGCCGAGCGGCTGAAAGCCTGCGTGTTCTCCACGAGGATCTGGGCATACTCAGTGCTCTCTTCGCGCCCTTTGGCGCCATGGCCGCTACCAAGTCAAACGGGGAAGACCTTCTTACGCATGGTCTGTACACCTGCGAGCTACTGGAGGAAATCCTGCTTGGCAACGTAGTGTCTTTTCCTGAAATGCTGCCTAAGCTGTCTCTCCATTTGCAAAAGGACGTGGTGGAACAGTGTCCTCGTTTTGCCTATCTTAAACTAGCCTGTATCCTCCATGATGTGGGAAAAATTGACCGCCGCAGCGGAAAAAGCGGTCAAGCTGCGCGCTTTTTCAGTTATGAATTGGCCGGAGAAGCGTATGTTGCCGGCCTGGTTAAGCGTCTCAACCTCAGTAGCGAGGAGGGAAAATTGCTGAGCGTACTCGTCTGCAACCACTCCCGCCCGCTTTATATTGGCAAAGAAGCAGAGGGCCTACCGGCACGGCTAAGGTTTTTCCAGCAATTCCGCGACAGCGTGCCAGAGCTAGTTTTGCTGGCACTGGCTAACGCTGCGGCCGACAGGTGGGCGGACGGTAAAGATCTTGTCACCCGCCTTACCGGACTGCTGGAGCAATTTTTTGCCGGTGCCGCTGCGGACCTCCCGGAACCGACAATTTCGGCACAGGATGTGATGGAGTTTTTTAAACTGCCGCCCGCAAGACCGGTGGGGCAACTGCTGGAGGCAGCCTACGCTGCGCAGCTGGCCGGAAAAGTGACTAGGCGTTCTGAAGCACTGGCCCTGATTTCCAAACTCCTGGAACAGGCTGGGCGAAGGGAAAGAGAGGGATAAGTATGGCGCTGCGCCTGCCGTGGGAGATAAACGAAGGGCAAACGCTAGCTTTTGCGGCGGTAAAGGCGTTATTGTCCCCCAGACCACGTCTCAGGACAGGCTTGGGCAAAAACGTTTTCCGGCATATGCTCGGGGTTCCCACAGGGTTTGATGAACCGGAGGGGGCTCAGGAAGAACTTCTGCTCCCTAAGAAATCCCGGAAGCTCATGCACCGCACAGGGCTACATTTTGACCGTGCCAAAAATGATTTCCTGCAGGGAGCGCAGGCACTACTATCAGGCAGAAGAGAAGAAGCGACCTTCTTCTTCCGACGGGCGGCCAGAAAGGACGATTTGCTGGCCGATGCCCACTACGCTTTGGCGCTTTGTACCGAAGACGCCACAGAGCAGTTGCTGGCGGCAGACCGTGCGTTCCTCCACCGCCACCGTTTGACAGGCTTGTCTAAAGAGTATGGCTTGCAATTCTGTGCCCTGCTTTTGGCCTGCGACGGTAAGCGTCTCCGGCTGATGAACGACCTGCCGGGACTGGAGTTGCTGACCGCAGAAGTGTACCAGGCACACGATAAACGGGAAGACGCCGTCCGCGTCCTCGAAGCTTCGAGTTATGCGGAGCTTGATATCTTTCGCTTTTCCGGAGGGGAGACACTGTTTAGGCTGCAACGTTATGAGCAAGCTATTGATCAGCTAAAAAGAGTCCTCAATAACCGTCTGCTGGCAGGTCCTGCCAGTTACCTGCTCGGCTTTTCTCTGGAAAAACTAGGCTATGACAGTGCTGCTATGCAGGTCTTCAGGGATGCTCTTTCGCGAGAAACAATCAGCCACCGCCTGGAAGTAGAACTGCGTTTTCGTTTATACCTTCTTATGCAAAAAGAAGGTTTTCACGGGCAGGCGGTTCGAGAACTGGAGCGGTTAGTTGCTCTGGAGCCAGGCTGGAAAGAACTCGTGCATGAGTGGAAAGGTCACCCTACGGTTTAACCCGGTTTCGATGTACCAAATAAAGCCAAAAAATCTGCAGGGAAGTGAAGATATGCGTTTTTTGCACCTTGCCGACCTGCATCTTGGTTGGGAACCATCCTTTCTGGGGGAAAAGGCGTCACAAAGAGGCAGGGAACGCGATGGACTGCTGGAGCGGGCTGTCGACTTTGCTCTGGACGATCGGAATAATATACACGCCGTACTGATCGCCGGCGACCTTTTTGAGACACATCGGCCGTCCCGTGCCGTGCTGGAGCCGGCCATACGTCAGCTACAGCGCTTGGTGCGGGGAGGACTCTTTCTCTTGACTGTTCCCGGTAATCATGACGAAATTACTTACGGTGATTCTGTTTACCGCCTGGAAGCAGGTCGCTGGCCCGGTGTTCTGGTACAAAGACCGATGCCGGGAGAAGTAGCTCGTATGGAACATGCCGGTCGGGTTTACGCTTTTTACGGCTTGGCTTATCACGCTGGACTGACCAGGACTTCGCCCCCGCTAGCTGACTTTCCACGAACCCAGGCAGACCGACATATCGGTGTGCTACACGGTACCCTAGGTGGGGAGGTGGGAGACCGTAGTCTGCCTATTTCGAAGGAGGCTGTTGCTGTTTCCGGTTATGACTGTCTGGCGCTTGGCCATCTTCATGCCCATACAGCCCGCTTTTGGGGCGGAACGCTGGCTGTGTACGCTGGCGCCAGCGAAGCCAAAAACTTCTTCGACCCGGGGACGGGCTTGTTTGTTGTGGTTAATCTGGCAGAAAGCCCTACTGTATCAACGTATACGGCCGGCTGCCGCCCTTGCCTGACACAGCAAGTCGATTTAAGTTTATGTCAGGATGAGGCGGAGGTGGTGGCGACGATCCAAAGCCTGGCCAACCAGCAGGCCATGTTCAAGGTGGTGCTGAAAGGCCCGACCAGCTTCCGTGTGGATGTCGAAAAAATACAGGCTCAATGTGCCCCTCTTTTTTACCACCTGCAAATTAACAGTGACAGCGTCTATATTGAGTTTGAACTTTTGAGCCGACTAGCGGAAGAACCGACAATCCACGGCTATTTTATAAAGAATCTGCTGGCCCGCTTAGAGGAAACGACGGACGATGAGCAACGCGAAATAGTAAGGCGCGCTCTGTTGCGTGGCGCAGACTCTCTGGCAGGAGGCGGCCACTGATGACGAAGGTGCGTTGGTTGAAACTGTCACTGAGTGGCTTTGGCCGCTTCCGGGAGACGGTGACAGTTACGTTTACACCGGGAGTCAATGTTTGCCTGGCCGCTAACGAGCGGGGGAAGTCGACACTCGCGGCAGGACTTGCCGCCATTATTTATGGGTTGCCTTCCACCTCTGACCCGAAAACTTTCGGCCAGGAGCGCTTTCGTAACTGGCATGACCCGGCACGTTTTTCGGGAGAACTTGAGTTGGAGGTCGGCGACGAACAGTTTCGTCTCCACCGCAACTTTGATAATCATCGTGTTTCCTTGCAACGGCTCGTCAACGGTCACTGGCAGGAGGAAATAGGTGGCGAACACAACCCACGGGCCCAAAAACGCCATGTCCGTTATGAAGAAAGAATCACCCAGCTATTGGGGGTCGGTAGTCGGGAGCTTTTTACAGCTACCTTTCAGGTGACACAGCCTCTACCGGAAGGAGAGAAAATTGTCCCCGGTATCCAACAGCTGCTGTCTGGTGCCGGCGCCCACTACAAAGAGGCTCTAGGCAGCTTGACCGAGGAGCTGAAAAAAATTACCCGCTTTACCGGCAGACTAGGCGTTACCCTCCGTGACATGACCCAGGACAGGCTTCTGGAGTTCTGCGAAAAAGAAATCCTGCGCACGGAGCAAGATGTTACATCCGCCATCCAGCTACTAAAAGATGTGCAGGAAACGGTCGCGATCTTGGATGATCTGCAGGAACGCTCTAAAAAACAGGCGGAAGAGTTGGGGGAAAAAGAACGTCTTCTGTCGGCCTGGCGGGAATGGCGGTTCTTGCGTGACCGCTATCAGGAGGCCGCAACACGCCAAGCTGCCCTGGCCGGCTCATTAGAAAAGGCCACACTACTCGACAGCGCCGTGAGAGAGAAAACCCATATAATAAAAAAGATGTACAGTGAATTTAAGGGCAGTCCGCCCGATACCGGGGAAGCACTGGTCGCTTTTTCTGCTATGCGTGAAGAATGGACTTTGCTTGCCGGAAATCTCGCCGAAACATCCGAAAAAATTTCGCTGGAACGCGCTTCTATAGCGCAATTGACGGCACTTTTGTCGGATGAGCTGGCAGCTGTTCGGGATCGTCCTGATTTGCTCCATAGCTGCCGTGAACTCCGTCGTCTGGAGGAAGAACAAAGAAGATTTCAGGAAAAGACGGTACTGCTTTCTGAGCAGCTGGCGGACCTTTCCGACCGGCTCTTGTGTTTTCCGGCTCTTGACCGGCTCGGAAAATCTCCCGTTCAGGCACTGCTCTCGTTACGTGCGCAGTGCCGAACTCTTTTGCCGCAAGGGCAACAGTTTATGGCCGACCTCACACGCCTTGCGGAACTGGAAGAGCAGATTGAACGTGAATACGGCCTTTTTGTTCGCGCCAGTAACGAGGTGCTGGCAGCGCTATCTGCCTACGAGACACATAAAATGCGTCTGGAAGCTGACCTTGAGCGCCTGAATACAGCACGCTCAGCGGTCTTGCGTAAAGTTGAAGAGGTGCAGTCGCGGCACAAACTCTACCAGCATCTTTTTGCCGGAACAGATCGTTTGGGTGATGATGCTATCACCCTTGTCGAGCGCAAACTGGAGTTGCTTGCCGCGAAAAGAGAACAAGAGGAAAGTTTGCGGCAAGTGAGAACAAAGGTGGCATCGGTCAGCTGGCGGCACAGGGCGGGTATTTCTTTGGTAGCACTGTTATCCGGCTTAGCTACCAATTTTATTTGGCCGTCACTCTCCATGTCATTACTGACCGGAGGCCTTATGGCCCTGTTACTCCTCGGCTTGCTATGTTTGTTCTCCAGGGAAAAAGAATGCTCTTTGCCCCAATCCAGGCTAAGTGAAATCAATGCAGAGATGAAGCAGATCGATAGTCTGCTGGGCTCCTTCTCTGTTAGCAAAGAAGCGCAGCTTGGCGAGCTGCGGCTTAGACTTGTCCAGCGCCAGGAGGCGCGACAACAGTTAGCAGAGCTGCAGGCGGCGCTTCCCGGCGAGGAAGAACTGCGGCCCCTTAAGACAGAGTTAGAGGCAGCAAAAGAGGCCTGCCGTGCTTTTAACGAAATGGTTTCCGCAGCGGAGAAACAGTACGTTAATATCCCTGCAGCCTACAAGCAGTGGCGAGAATTGGAGCGGGAGGCGGATGAACTGCAAAGACGGATTGCTGATTTCGCCGCTAACCAAGCGGCTGTAACGGCACCATCGGAGCTACTGGATTTGTCCCCGTCTTTACTTTCGTCCCCCTGGCCGGAAATAGCCATCCTGGCTGAACTCTGGCAGGGCAGCACGACTACTGTCAGAGATGCTCTTGTCTGGCTCGCAACACGGGAGGCGTCCTGGTGGGAAGAGTCTGAAAAGCTGACCAGCTCCTTTGAAAAGTTGCAGGAGGAATACCAGGCCATCAAGCTGGAACTGACTGCGTTGACTGACCCTGAATCGGAGGTAACTTGGCGCCAGGACAGCCTGCAGCAGGAAATTGCTGCTTTATGCACGTCGCTTTCCCCGTTTGATGGGCGAACCGACCCTTTGCTGCTGGAGTCACTGCTTGCCCGCAGCAGGGAAACAGAAGAAGAGCTCTCCAGACACTGCTTTGCACTGGACGCCTTGCTTGAGCAGCAAGCCGAGCTGGAACAAAAGCGCCTGCTGATTGATGAAAAACTTCAGCCGCTCCAGGAACGTCTGTCGCTTCTCTTGGCCGTAGGTGCGCCGCCGGCGGAGGTGCTCCTGCGCTGGCAGGAATACAGCCTGCTTTCCCGCCTCTCTGCCGAAGAAGAAAAAGAGCTGATCGGTATTCTTTCAGCCCACGATGCTTCATCCCTGAGGGAGTTGCGCAGCAAAGCAACGGACAGTGACAACCTTGCAGTAAGCATCCTCAGGCAGTGGGAAGATTTGCGAAAGCTTTTCCCCGCTCTGCCGCCGCGTGAAAACGAAGACCCGGAGTCTCTGGAAAAACAGTATCGTCATCTGGAATCCCGGGCCGCTTGGCTGCGTGAAGAAGATGAAAAACTGTACAGTAGCATCCGGGAGTGGGAGCTGCGCCTAGCAAAACTGCAAGGGCAGGCTCCTTCCAACATTGCTGGCGGTGAACTCAAGCTACAGAAGCTACGCGAGGAGCGGCACGGCCTGCGCAAGGAGGCCGCCGCCCTCGAACTGGCCTACAAGGAGCTTTCGCGCGCTATCGAATTTTTCTCCAGCACCTACCGCCAAGGGCTCGCTGACAAGGCCACAGCCTATTTTGCGAGGCTTAGCGGGATTTTCTCACGGCAGGTGCTACTTGATGAGCAATTTAACATCAGCATCAATGAAGACGGCAAAACAGCTATCCTAGCTCAGCTCAGCCAGGGTGCCCGAGATCAGCTGTACTTGGCACTGCGACTAGCTGTCGCTGACTTGTTGGCTGATGAAATTCAGTTGCCATTTATTTTTGATGACCCGTTTCTGAACTGGGATGAAATAAGGCTATCCAACATGCAAAAGGCGCTACACGATATGCCGGGTAGCCGCCAGGTGCTCCTTTTTTCCCACCGTCAGGAGTTTGCCTCTTGGGGTACGGCCTGTCAACCGGACTGGAGGCAAACATGACGATTCGCTTTATTTTAGGTAGACTGTCCTGGTGGGGAAAGGAATTTCAATACCTTCCTCTGCATAACGCCGGTGTATTCGTTTGATAAACTCGTGGATAATCAGGAATCGGTTGGTAAATTCATGGATCTGTAACACTACATTAAAGCTGATACTGAAATCGGTAAAGGCGGTGTAACGGACGAGGGGGTCAAACTCGCTTACACCACCTTCAATTTCCTGCAAGACCGCTTTGGCGATCTCGATAGTCACTTTTTCTACTTTTTCCAGGTCACTGCTATAGCTTACATTTAGCGGAACCAGTGTGGTCATCTCTTTTTCCGGAAGATGGAAGTTGGTAATTCTGGAGCTGGCCATCTTGGCGTTTGGCACAACAATCAGATTATTGGGGAGTGCTCTGATAATAGTATTTCGCCAGGTGATATCAGCGACATATCCTTCTTCTCCGGTTTCCAGTCGAATAAAATCTCCGACTTGGAACTGCTTCGAAAACAAAATCTGGAGACCGGAAAAGAAGTTGGAGAGCGTATCCTGAAGGGCCAGAGCCACAGCCAAACCGACAACGCCAAAGGCGGTCAGAATTGGCAGGATGGATACACCCAAAGTCTGCAGTACGACTAGTAAACCAATAACGAGCACCACGAGTTTGGTCAGCGCAGCGAAGATGGTCGTTGAAGGATAAAGGCCCTCAGCTCTCCTGGTGTACAGACTAACAAAGCCGACGGCCGCTTTGGCCACAAACCACGTCACCGAAAGGATGAGGAGCACAAGCAGCAGTTTGAAAAGCAGGTTCTGGTATGCTTCAGCAAGCGGCACACCAAGAACCGCCCCGTAGAGACCCGCCGCAATAAACCAGAGAGCCGCCGTTCCCGGAAGCGCGGCGACAATTATCTCGTAACCTTCCCATTTTGTTTTAACAGCTAGCGCCTTCAATCTATGCAGAACAGCTTTCTCAAACACGAAGCCCAAGATAAGCCCGCCCAAGACCCAAGCCAAGGGAGCTGCCCAGGCATTAGCCGCCGCTACATCCATCACCGTCGCACCCCTTTCTCCGGACAATACGTTGCTAACACTGCCTTTAGTATATGTCTTACGGCCTCCAAGGTCAAATAAAACGCCTATTCCCCGCCGGAGATTTTTCTCCGCCTGACAGCTCCCCTGTTTTCCAGGATTATACCTAGCATAACAAGCAGGAGGCCGGGAAGCAAGGCGAGGCTAAGCCGCTCACCAAGGAAGAGTCCGGTAAAAAGCAGGGAGAGAGGCAGATTGATGACGCTGCAAACCGCCACGCGCTTAGCTCCCAGCGCAGCAATAGCTTGCAAGAACAGTAAGAAGCCCGCAAAAGATGACAAGAAAGCCAGAATCAAGGCAAAAAATATGGCCGGAGAGAACATCAGCACAGTGGGAGGCAAAAAAAAGAGCAGCGGCAGAGAGCCAAGCAGAAAGCCGAACTGGGCATACATGGCTGTCTGTAGCGGCGAACCCTTTTGCAAGAGGTAGCCACTAAACAGAATAAAAAAGGCATAGGAGAGAGCCGCGCCAAGAGGCAGTAAAACGGCAAGGTTCATATTCGTGCCCGGTCCTGGGTTTGTAATCACCAGAACGCCTGCAAATAAGGCCAGTAAAGCATAAAGATCGAAGCGCCCGAGAGAGGTCCGGAAAAACAAAGTATTACCCAGAATCACGAAAAGAGGATAGGTAAAAAAAAGCAGTACCGCCATTTGTGCGCCTAGCGATTGCGTACCCAGCCCAAAAAGAAGCGCCATGGGGAAAAATCCGACAGCGCCAAGCGAAAGCATTCTGGCGGCAGTGTATTTACCGGTGAGAAACAGGGTTTGGTTTTTGATCCCTACGTAAACGGTAAAGAAAAAGCTGGCAAAAAGTGCCTGCCAAAAAAGCAGCGCCAGCGGCGATCCTCCCTGCCAAAGCGACAGTTGCAGCCAGACTGGGTTAAGGGCGGTAAGTGCCAGGGATAAAAGCAGGGGGAGCATTTCTTCACCTCCCAGGATGTTTTATAGCGGGAGACAGTCTTTACTGTCGACCAGCACAAAATTAAAGCAGTCACCGTACAAAAGCTTAACTGCCCTGAAAATGCGGGTACGGCATGCCGTGCCCCTACAGGGACTTTTGTTTAACACATGAAGGGGGTAGGAAGGGTGAACAAGTTACAAGAGGTTTTGACTAAAGTTGTGCCGCTTGATAAGGCGGCGATGGCTGAAATGCAGGCCCACCTCGACAATTTGGCCAAGCCGGCAGGCAGCCTAGGTGTCCTGGAGAAAATTGCCAGACAACTGGCCGGGATTACCGGTCAGAGCTCACCGCCTTTGCCGAAAAAAACGTGTATTCTAATGGCCGGCGATCACGGGGTAGTGGCTGAGGGGATTTCTGCCTATCCGCAGGAAGTAACGCCGCAAATGGTCCTCAATTTCCTGTCCGGCGGTGCGGCCATGAACGTATTGGCGCGGCACGCGGGGGCAGAACTGATAGTAGTAGATATCGGCGTGGCCGCCGACCTGCCTTGGCACCCGCTCCTGAAGAACCGTAAAGTAGCCTACGGCACAGCCAACATGACCAGGGGGCCAGCTATGAGCCGGCAACAGGCCGTAGCTGCCATTGAAGTCGGGATTGAGATTGCCGAAGAATATCTAGCCACGGGTACTGGTTTGTTTGGTACAGGTGAGATGGGTATAGGTAACACTACGCCCAGTACGGCTCTGACTGCTGTTTTCGCCGGGTGTAACGTAGCCGCAGTATGTGGCCGTGGCACCGGCCTAGATAATGAGAGGATGCAGCGCAAGATAGAAGCTATTGAGAGAGCATTGGAGATCAACCAGCCTGATGCGGCAGAACCGCTGGATGTTCTGGCCAAGGTAGGAGGACTGGAGATCGCTGGGATAGCCGGGGTGATGCTAGCGGCGGCGGCCCACCGCAGGCCGGTTTTAGTTGATGGATTTATTTCCGGCGCCGCCGCGCTAGTGGCCGCCAGGCTACAGCCTTTGGCTGTCAATTACATGTTTGCCTCCCATCTTTCCGAGGAAGTAGGCCATCGTGTCGTCTTAGAGATGCTCGGGTTGAAGCCTTTTTTGCATATGGACATGCGCTTGGGCGAAGGGACGGGGGCAGCACTCGCCATGACAATAGTGGACGCCGCACTGAAAATAATTCATGAAATGGCCACTTTTGCCACTGCGGGCGTCTCGACGGCTGACGCATAATCTTTCTGCTCTCACAACAAGATAAGCCTATAATACTACCGCTTATCTTATCTGCGGATAAAGTGTGAAGCGTTTTCCTTGTCTTCTGGAAGACAAGGAAGGAAAATGTTCCTCTTTAACGAAGTAGTGAGGAAAACCAAGGGAGCCTGCCACCATCTGAGGAGGTAACCAGTTGCTGCCGCTGAAGGATTCCCCGGTTTCCCGCCGTTTTCCCTATGTCAACATCGCCCTGATTCTGGCCAACCTGTTCATATTTTTTCAACAACTGGCCATGAGTGAGAGCCAGCTACATGCTTTTGTGTTTACTCACGGGTTGATTCCGAACCACCTGTTTGGTAGCCTTGCCCAAGGCCATCTGGCTGTTGCTCTAGCACCGCTCGTCTCTTACCAGTTTATGCACGGGGGGTGGCTGCATGTCGGTAGCAACATGCTATATCTTTGGGTCTTCGGTGACAACATTGAGGACCGTCTCGGACATGCCAAGTACCTAGTTTTTTATCTCCTGACAGGAGCTCTGGCAGGACTGGCGCAGGCGCTGACCGATCCTGCAGGACTAATGCCGGTTATTGGCGCCAGTGGTGCAGTAGCGGGCGTGCTCGGGGCATACCTCGTCAGTTGCCCCGGAGCCAGAGTGCTGGCTCTGGTACCGGTCTTTTTTTTCCTGACGCTGGCAGAAATACCGGCCGTCATTTTCCTGGGCTTCTGGTTTGTGCTGCAAATTTTTTCCGGGTTTGCCTCCATCGGCATGGAGATCCAGGTAGCCTGGTGGGCACACATCGGCGGCTTCTTGGCCGGCTTGCTCCTAGTCGGTCTCTTTGGCAAAAAAATTGAGTGCAAATAATGGAAGGTCTCACAAGCTAAGGCACCCTGCCCAGGGTGCCTTCAGTATGGCTAAATGCTTACAAAAAACCAGATGATCATCAAACCGGCAATGCCGAACTTTAATACCGTGCCGCCAAGGAACCCGATTAGTGTGCCAACTCCTATACGGATCGACTGCTCCAGCTGTTTGCCTCCTGACAGTTCCGCCAGGACGGCACCTAAAAATGGCCCGATAACCACGCCGAACGGACCCAGAAGGAAGCCCCCGAGCAATATGCCGGCGGCCGCGCCCCAGGCCGCGCGGCGGCTGCCACCGTAGCGCCGCGTACCGACTGTTGCCGCCAGGTAGTCAATAAAAAAAGTCAGCAGCAAAGCCATCCCCTGTAAGAGGTAGAAGTTGGCGTCCAGAGCGGCAAACCCGGTCAGCAGGCCGTAAAGAAGCATCCCGCCGTAGATGAGGATGACGCCTGGCAGAACAGGCAAGACAATCCCCGCCAATCCAAGAACGAAAAGGATTACCGCCAATACCAAAGCTACCGTAGGCATCTTACCGACTCCCCTCTCATTTTCTTTTACTCCTACTATTCTGTCAAAAGCAGTCAGTTCCTGCGTCTTAGTATAATCTTGCCGTCTGCTTTACAGAATAATATGAGTAAAAGGGAGGACGGTGAAGCATGAACCCATCCCCAAGAGAGTTGCCTCGTGTCGCCTATTTTTGCATGGAATATGGGCTAAACGCGCGCTTGCCGATTTATGCTGGTGGGCTTGGCGTATTGGCTGGTGACTACCTGAAGGCCTCTAAGGATCTGAATATGCCGCTGATAGGCCTCGGTATCCTCTGGCGTCACGATTACACGGAGCAGTTGATTGGCGAAGAAGGTTGGCCTTATGACGTTTATCCAACCCATGACTACCATTTTGTCAAGGATACAGGCCTCACGGTTACTGTGCGGGTCGAAGGGCAGGACGTTGTCTGCAAAATTAGGCTGGTAGACCAATATGAAAACGCACCGCTGTACTTGTTGGACACCAACTTCCCCGGTAGCGCCCACGGCTGGGTGACCGGGAGACTGTACGGGGGCGGCACCCATGAGCGCATTGCCCAGGAAATGATCTTAGGCATAGGCGGCGTCCGGGCACTGCGCGCGCTGAACATTGCTGTCGATGTTTACCATTTTAATGAGGGGCATGCTGTTTTGGCAGGGCTGGAACTTATCCGCGAGCAGATGGAGAAAGGCGTGTCCTTTACCGAAGCGTGGCAAGCTTCACGCCGTCAAATCGTTTTCACTACTCACACGCCGGTAGAAGCGGGCAATGAGAAGCACAGTCACGCGGAGCTTGCGCAGATGGGGGCCAGTGCAGGGCTGACATATGAGCAAATGAACAGTCTCGGCGGTGAGCCGTTCAACATGACTGAAGCTGCTTTGCGCCTTTGTCTCCTTGCTAATGCTGTCTCCAACCTGCACGGTCACACGGCGCGTTCTATGTGGCGGCATATGCTCAATACCGCCCCCATTATTTCCATTACAAATGGTGTCCATGCCCGCACATGGCAGCAATTGGAAATCCGCCGCGCCTTTGAACTTGGCGACGATCTCTGGACGCCACACATGAGCGCAAAAGAAAGACTCATCGCCTATGCCCGCCGCCACACCGATGCTGTCCTCAACCCAAACGCTCTACTAGTAGGATTTGCCCGCCGTGCCACAGGCTACAAGCGGTCCGACCTGATTTTTCGCCATGCGGAAGTCATTGAGCCGCTTTTGCGGGAAGGGAAACTCCAGCTTATTTTTTCTGGCAAGGCTCATCCGGATGACGAATATGGCAAGCGCATTATTCGCGACCTGGTGAAAATGGATCGGAAACATAAAAACTCTGTAGTTTTTCTGGAAAACTACAATATGGAAATCGCGAGCCTAATGGTTCAGGGATGCGACGTCTGGTTGAACAATCCTCTCCGGCCACTGGAGGCGTCAGGCACCTCCGGGATGAAGGCTGCGATGAACGGTGTTATCAATTTAAGCGTTGTGGACGGTTGGGTAGGTGAAGGCCCTCAACATGGCATCTCCGGCTGGTTGCTGGACAGCCAAAACGGCTATGCCAGCACTGAGGAGCAGAATAGTCACGATCTGCAGGCGCTATACAGCGCGCTCTTCACTGAAGTCCTGCCTACGTACTACAACAACCGTGAAAAATGGGTTGATATGATGCGGGCCAGTATCGACATGTCACACTATAAGTTTTCTGCTTCCCGGATGATCAGGGAGTACTACGAACTGATGTACAGCCGAGCGCTGGAGGCACGAGATGATATTACCGCTCCGTGGATGATTCCGACACGCCTCCCCGGTGATTACTCATATCAACATTAAGGGAAACTTGTTGACCGACACCCCAAACCGATACGGAAAGGCGAAAAGAGAGGCAATGTCACAATGGTATCTATTAAGCCCCCTAATAGAACTTGAGTCATGTCTCCTTGTTGGTATAAAATAAGACCACAGAGGGATATGACATGGTCGGGAGCCATTCGGGTCGGGTGGCTCTCCGACCGAAAGCAGAGCTCAGTTTTTCCGGAGACGTGGCTCACTGGTCACCGGAATCGCGGCTCTATGGCGCCGTAATATGCAGGAACAGGGGAGGATGGTATGGCAACAATGAAGAAGCTGTTTGGGGCGCCAAATGAAGGTGCACTGACTGATAAATATGTCTCCTTCAACTACCATGAATTGCTGGATCTGGAGCTAAAGCGTGCCTACCGCGGGAAGCAGCCCCTAGCATTGTTGCTGATTTCTTTCCCTTCCGCATTTCAGGAAAGGGCTGGCGAAATAGTTGGCGTGATGGAAAGTTTACTGCGTGACATTGATTCTGTGATTTATTATGCTCCGCATAAAATCTTAGCCCTCTTACCCCTGACAGGGAAAGAGGGGGCACTGTACGCATTGGAAAGAGTGACCCAGGCTCTGGACTCTTTGGAGTACCTGTCAGAGGTGCCGGGATATAACGATTTTGCTGCTGCTGTTGCTACTTTCCCCGAAGACGCGGTTGACAAAGAAGGGTTGTTTGTCAGACTCGAAGAGCAGTTGCACAAATAATCTCTGTTAATCTCGAGAATAAAAATGGGCCAGCTGTACATAATTATAGATAGTATAAATTATTGATGCGATCATGATAAATGAGTGGTGAAAGATGTCAGAAGAATTCCTGGGAGAGCGGCGTTCAGAGGCAGAGCAGCTTTTCTATGATACCACGAGCAAAAAAAATCTTAGCGGTGTCCGGGGCCGCGCTTCAAGAACTGGGCGTACTGGTGCCGTCATGACGCCTGTAGACTTTTTAAAGGGCAAAGCCAAAAAGGAATATATGAAGAATAGCGAGGTGATACTCTACAACATGTATGACAATCAGATCATTCCTTATGACGAATTCAAAACTCTGCCCGTAGAAAAACAGGTAGCACTGATGACTAGATGGAGGGAGGACGTTGGCACCAACAATATTATTAAGGAACTCCGGATTTCCCGCAAAAAATTCTATGATGAAGTACTGAAAAATCTAGGTATTGAGACTAAGCCCCGTGGCAGCGGTAAGCGCCAGGCCAAAAAGGAAGCCCCTGTACACACAGAAACGGGAACTAGTAGCATCACCTTTATGATTGTTGCGGAAGGCCGACATAAAGGTCGGTCTCTATCCGCAAAAATGGCTGGCTTGGCGAGCATCATAGATAGTGACAGAGAATACGAGGTCACTATGGAGATCAGAGAGCTCCTGACACCAGGTTAACCTGCGGCAAGTCGGTTAAAAATGTTTTTCTTCTGTTTTTGTTTACATAATATACATTAGCGGACGTTTTCTGCTTAAAAAGAGCCGACCCTGGAATATGGGTCAGCCCTGAACTTTAGCCTGTTTTTTTAACATAATTCAATGCATTTAACTTTCACCCGGGGGAATTTTTTAAGCTCCTCGAAGAAAGAATCTAGCTCTTTTTCAGCACCCTCTGCCAGCAGGATAATCAAGCCTGAGTCAGAGCATTCACCGGCAGATCCAGCATGAACACCCAAACGTACTTTAAACAGACACCCATGGCGTGTTAAAACATCCTGCAACTCCGGAGCATCTTCCGTACGTTTGTCCAGCACCAGCGTAACAACCAAACATTTCATTCAGCCAGCCTCCTCTTTTTTATTTTCAGGATACTTCACCTAGGAATGTTTTTTGCTCTAGCGGTTTTTCTGCTGCTTCTCCATTTTGGGAACTGTCTCGTCAGCATTAAAGCTTTGCAATTTTTGCTGAACCAGCTCTCGGTTTTTCATATAAACGACCCTGGTAGCTAAAATCCAATCCTCGAGATGGCGCTTGCGGTGTTTCGGGGTCCAAAAAGCGTCGGCGCCAAATTCTGGAGCGACATGCAAGTTGCCGGAGGCGTCCAGATTCCCTTCTACCAGGCAGAAGGAGCATTTAATACGCTCGCCGCCGAGTAGTCGGAAAGAACGGCTGTAGCAGGACGGGCATTGATTGGACGCCGGCGTCCTGGCGGACGCACGGCCTTGAAGGTAGGCCACCAAACTCTGCCCCAGCGCTTCAGCTTTTTCCATCGTGTCGTCCTGAATTAGGATCTCCCCTGGGCCAGGCGCGTATGCTTCCAGATAGTCATAAACAGGAAAGCCGTAGGCGAAGGCAAACTGGTTTAAAACTTCCATGCCGATAGGGTTCCAGTCTTCTTTGCCGGCTACGGCAATAGTCAGAGCGCCGCGGCGGCGGCCAACCAACTCGTCAATAGACAGTGCCATCATCAGCGCCCTGTCCATGACTTTCTTGACAACCGAAGCCGGGCCCAACAGGTAGATCGGCGCAGCAACTATTAAACCATCCGCGGCCACAAGCTTTTTGATTAGCATGCCCATTTCATCATGTTCACCACATTTGCCCTGAAAGACACAACGCAGGCAACCTTCGCAGGCGGAGATTTGTAGCTTGGTAATATTCAGCAGCTCCACTTCTGCGCCAGCCTTGGCAGCGCCGGCCGCCGCTTGGCGAGCCAAGAGTTCACTGTTGCCAGGGCTGCGGCGCGAAGCCACAAAGACAAGTATTTTAGTCATCAGTTTCCCCTCCCGCAGATTTATTCGACTTTCTGCAGGAAATACCTGCTAAAGTAGAAAAAAAGCGCTGTTCGGTAGCGCCCAGACTATTTAGCAGCACCTAATGACCTTCTATGCCATACAAAAAACAGAAAAAACACTAAAAATGCTGCTAACATAAACCAATTAAATATCCCGGCAAACGACAGTGCAGCCTGTTCCTCAACCGTAAAGTAAATCGGTGCGGCTAGCTGCAAGCCGATATCGCCCTCTGTCTGGGGCTGCGCTATGATATGCACTGTATAGCGACCGGGCGGAAGAACTCGCGGTAGACTAAGGTAGAGAAACGCTTGCATGCGGCTGCCTGGCGCAAGAAGAAACTCCTGTGGACGAATGTGCAGGCTACCTCCTGGCGTTGTTGCGGCATAAGTCATCTCTATACCTATCTCTTTGGATCCATTGCTGCTGATGGTGACCGGCGTCAACCGGTAGCTACGCCCCGGCTGGAGCGTTTGTTCTACAGTTATGGCGGCCGGGGCGAGCGTAACGTTAACTTGTGCACCTGCCTCCTGACTCAGAAACAATAGCGACAACACTAGAAACAGCCAGAGGATCAAAGCTTTTCTGCCCTAAGGATTACCGGCATGGTATGTCTGCCGGAGAAGCTACTGCCGACGACAGGCGGCAGCGTCACATGCAGGTAAATTGCCTGAGCCACTCCTGGCGCAATGGTAGCGTGTTGCGAGAAAAACTTACCCAAAGAAAAGTAATTGCTGCCGTCAGGACTGATTCTGTGTACATACTGATTGGCCGTCAACGCAGTTGCTCCGCTTACCAGTGACCATCTTTCGGTGCCCGGCCCGCTCGAATCATCCCCCCGGGCCAGCAACTTGACAGAAATATTGCCAGTGTTGGTCACATTGATAGCACCAGACGGAGCTGACGTACCCAGCACCCTAACCCCATATGCTACAGCGGTCCTGTCCACGGCGATACCGATCGTTTCCGGATCGACGGTGGTCTGGATGGTAGCCTCGGCGAACCCCAGTACAAACACATAAACCACGCAAAGTAACCCTGCTGCCAGACTCATGGTGATTTTCTTTTTCATCAAACATCCCTCCATGCCTGGTATTACAGAAGGATTTCGACGAAAAATTACAATTACCTTCTTTATATGTTATTAATTAACATTTTTTTTGGGGAATTATCTGTCCTCACAGGCGGTCAGATTTGCTTTTCTGCTCCAGAACAATCAACGCATCTACGGCTACAGGGCGGCTCCCGCTGATAACGAGCGGGTTGATATCAATTTCCGCAATTTCCGGGTGCAATAGGGATATAAAGCCTAGCGTAGTTAGGATCGCAGACAGCGCGACCGTGTCTGCCGGAGGCATGCCGCGGAACTCACCAAGGATTTTCGCGGATAAAATATCGCTCAGCATTTCCTCCCCCTCCGCTTCACTTAGTGGCGCGGAGCGGAAAGTAACATCCCTGATTGCTTCCGTGAAAATACCTCCTAGGCCAAACACAATGCAAGGGCCAAACCCCGGGAATCTAGCCATGCCGGCTAGTAGCTCCCGGCCACTTGACACCATCTCGGAAACAAGAGCCGGGAGGCTGTGGCCGACTGCCTTGCTAATGGCTTGGAAGGCGTGCCTGACTTCTTTTTCATCCACAAGACGTAGGTGTACCAAGCCTTTTTCAGTTTTATGCGCTATCGCTGCTGAACAGCCTTTTAATACCACCGGAAAGCCCAGGGAAAAAGCAGCAGCTACCGCTTCATCCTCGGAAAAAGCCAGCTTTTCCCGGGTGACCGCGATTCCGTAGGCGGCAAGCACTTGTTTGGACTCGTACTCATTAAGAGTCTGGCGCCCCTCCCCCGCCGCTCTTTCCAGAATCTCCACCGCCAGCGGCACTCTAGCTGGCAGTTCAGGAGAGACAAAACTTTTTCTTTCTTGGATCTTTTTGTATCGCAAAAGCGCAGCCATCGCTCTGGCCGCCTTTTCTGGTGCGTCAAAGACGGGAATGTCGTGGTCCCTATAAGCCGAAGTGTAATTATCCTCACGGCCAAAAAAAGAAGATATTAACGAAGGCAGGCCATATCTTTGCGACAGAGACAGGGTGCCGGTCAAGTCAGGCTTGCGTAATGCCAGAAACTGCTCTAGGGATATACCGCCCAGCATTTCGCTGAGGCGCGGATACATTTCACGCATAAAGCCATGACTCATCGCCCCGTGCAGGATAAGGCCGTCTACCTCACCGCTTTGGATGATTGTCTCCGGAAGTACGCTTGTCAGAAGCTTGGCGTCCAGATGAAAAGTCAGGTCGACCGGATTAGCACTGGAAGCGTGCCCCTGGATATGCTGCTTAATTTCTCTTTGTAGTTTTTCAGAAAAACTGGGCACCTCCAAGCCACCTTTTTCACAGACATGCGCAATAGCCGTGCCAGGGCCGCCGGAGTTGGTCAAGACCCCTACCCTGTTTCCCCTCAGGCGGGGTTGCGTAGCCAGAGTCCAACCATGGTCATAAAGGTCTTCGATGCCAAAAACCTGGATAACACCGGCCTGCCTGAAAAGGCCTTCGTACAGGAAGTCAGGCCCGCCCATGGAGCCGGTATGGCTCATACCGGCCCGCGCTCCCGCCCCCGAACCACCCACATACTGTGCCAGCACAGGTTTGTACCGGGTGATTTTTTGCGCCACTTCGATAAAGCGACGCCCGTTGCTGATGCCCTCAATATAGAGCGCAATGGCCTTGGTCTGTTCGTCTTGACCAAGGTATTCCAAAGCCTCCACCATATCAATGTCAGCCTCGTTGCCTACACTGATGGCTTTGCTGAAATGGATACCCTTATTCCTTAAATAAGACAACGTTTGCGTAATATATGTCCCGCTCTGAGAAACCATCCCCAGTTTCCCTGGTTTGCCTGTACCGGGGAAAACCGTCACATTCAACGCCAGCTCAGAATTGATAAAGCCAATGCAATTGGGCCCCAGGAAACGGATACCGTAGCGGGCAGCAATCTCCTTGAGCTGCTCTTCCTTCTCGCTGCCCTCCAAGCCGGTTTCTCTGAATCCTGCCGTAACGATAACCGCACGGCGTGTCCCGATTTCCCCGAAATCAGCCAGCAATTGCAAGACTTGATCGCCTGGCACTACCAGCATAGCCAGTTCCGGGGCTTCCGGCAAATCATACACCGATTTAAAAGCTTTGCACCCCAAAACCATTTGTTCCTGACGGTGAACAAGGTAAAAGCTACCCTGATACCCATCCTTCAAAATGCTAAGAGCATGTAGCGCCCCCATCTTGCGCGGGTTGTTTCCAGCGCCTACCAGCGCTATCGACTTTGGACTTATCAGTTGGCAAAGCGGATTACTGCTCATTTTTTCCTCCATTTGCTACGTATAATAATCTATTATACAAAAATTACTTATGGAAAGTAAATATGCTGATTATAGTTCATGTAAAATCAGGGGCTACCCTGGTCTAATGGCGCCATTGGCAGCTGCAGCTGAACATCAGCCAGCAGCGCCTCCTGCTCCAGCCTGATGTTAAGCTGCAGCATCAGCGCAATCAAGCAATGAAAATTGGTGTAGCGGACGTCTTTGGTGAGCCTGGCCAGCCTGGAACGATAAGCTGGCAACAGTGGCTCGCCCCATTCTTGGTAACGAAGCAATGTTTCTTCATCCATAAACAGCGGTTGCAGGCCGGGGAAAACTTCTGCGCGTAGCAAGCGGTAGATTTGCAAGCCGCCAAGGTCAATGTCTCCCCAGTGGAACACGGTTGTCGGATTTTGCAGCTCACCGTACGTCCGGAGCCTGCCCAGCAAGCACCGTTTCCTAGGGCCTGGAAAACCGCCGAGATAAACGAGCAGTATCTTTTCGGCCACGCCGCGGCGTGCCAGCTCATGAAAATTGGTCTTGTTCTCTACCAGTAATACCGTCTCCGTCCGCAATTCCACGATATCTATGTCCTTCTCCATCTGGGCGTCCACCACAGTGCCAAAGATAAGCGGCGACACGTCAATCCGCCTTCCTCGTACCTCCAGCGTGAGCGGCCCGGCTAGCAGCAGTTCGTCGGTTGTTTTAACAAGGCCAAGTTCCGCCAATACGTCCGCTTCCGGCAGCTCCGGATCCGTCAGCTTGTATTGCCGGGCAGCGGCCACCAGTGCCGTGCGCACTCTTCCCGTCAGTTGCTTGCTGCTACCCAGGTAGCGCAGACTAAAAACCCTCTGCGGCATCTCTGCATCGCCTTTGTCGTCAAGCCCCGACAGCGCTTTAAGAAGCAGTTCCGTCTCTTGGCGTTCCCGGGGCAGTGGCGCAGGAACTTCCTTCCTGGATTGCAGTTCCTGCCCACAGTCAGTCAGAAATTGTTGAATCCAGCCTGTCCTGCTTGCTTCTGCAGCTTTAGCTAAAAGCCGGGCCAGCGTTTCCAGTTCGTCTGCTTTGGGCGCCCGCCCGGCCACGCGGTAGGCCTCTTCCAGCTGCGCTAGGTTAAGAGTTACCCGCTGCAGTAAATTGCCCCGTTCAGCGCGCAACCACTCCACAGACAAAATCCCAGCCGCAGCCAATTCCTGCACAGCCTGGTGTATGGCCTCCTTGATCAACGGCTGGTCGCCAGCCCAGTAACCAGGCGCCGTCTTAGCGTTAAAGGGAAAGCTAACGCGGCGACTAATCTTTCCCGCACCAAAGAAATGGGCGCTTTTCTCGTATCTGTCCAGCAAGGCTGAAAGAAGCCACCCTTTGTAGTCCATGTTAGTAGGCTCCCATCTCCTGTTGCTCACTGCCGTGATCAAAAGCTCGCACCAGTGTCCTCCGCCGGATGCGGGTAACACAAAGATTCCGGTCTACCAGCGGCGCAATGTCGCCAATCTTTTCCGTGGGGGCCGATAAAATCACCTGTAGCCCCATATCCCGGATCATGCGTATGCTCTCCTGAATACGCTGATGGTCCATCTTGCTGTAGGCCTCGTCAAAAATAATCAGGCGCAGAGTATTAGATTCATTCTGCTTAACGCGGTAAACCTGCAGAAAAGAAGCCAGCACCGCAAGGTAAAAAGGCGTCTGTGTTTCTCCGCCGGACTTCTTGGTGATGACACGCGAGAGACGCGATTCCCGCCCTTCATCGTCAATATTAAGCATGTCAAACTCCAGATAGGTACGATAATCAGTAAACTTATGCAGGTTTTCAGCTAGCTGTTGCCTCCGGTCGGCCGTCAGCAGACCATCGCCCACATCCACGATCTGACGAAACAAGTCTTCAATGGCATCGCCGTGTTTTTCCTGGAAAGCGGCAGAGAACAGGTCATGCCCTTCTACCAGCAACTCATCGGTAATGATATCATAAAAGCGTCGGTACTGCGGCTGCGGCGTAACAGTAAGCCTGTAGCGGTCACGCCCGAAAAAATTGTCCCTAATCGACCGGTTCAGGTCGGCAATCTGCTCCGTCACCCGGTCGATGTTGGCGCGCAGCTTGCTGATAAAGTCTTCCTTAAACTGCACCTGCGCCCGTTCTTTCGCTTCCTGGATTTTTTGACGATATTCCAGCATGGCAGTTTCCTGCAACCGCGTCAGCTCACTGTCATAAGCCCTATTATCCTCACTGTTCCAGCTAAAGGAGCCTTTAAAGTCGCGGTTATAGTCAACTCGCAGAGCGACCAGTTCATGCCAGCGATCGTTCTTTTTCGTTTCGGTAGCCTTAACTACCCGCTCAAAGTCGGCCAAAATGCGCTCCGGTGTCTTGCGGCTCTTCATCTCTTGGCGGAAACGGGGCTCACCGGTTTCCGCCCGCCACACCTCACCATAGTTTTGTGCCAGTTCAGCATTCTTCTCCTGCTTTTCTTTGCTAAGAACAGGCCGCTGTTTCTGTAAAGCCTCTTTTTGCATATCTCCCCTAAGCAGCTCTTCTTTGTTTTTATCTATAGTCCGCCGTGTTTTTTCTAACTCTGCCTCGCACTCTTTCAGGCGACTTTCCAGCCGCACCAAGTAGGACAGGTCCAGAGAGCCAAGTTCAGCCGTCACGGAACGGAATTTTTCTTCCGTTTCCGTCAGGCGGCCAGCTTTGACCTTTAGATTCAGTAGCTGATGAATATCATTTTCTGTCAGTTGCGGCGTCCGGACAACTTTCTCCAGCTCAGAGAGCACCGGTGCCAGCGCGGCAAGACAGCGCTCCTGCTCCCGCAGATTAGCTTCTTTCTGGGTAATCTGCCGAGAAATGGCCTGACGGCCGATATAGGGGGCGGCATAACGTGCCGGATCTAACTGGCGGGCCACAAAATTATGGTAGAGCATGCCATCGGGAGTTATGGCGGTACGGTGCCTGCGTAATTCTTCCAGCTTCTCACACTTCATGACCCGGCCAAGCAAATAATCCGCATACGCCCTAGCCAGCGGGTCGGACGTTTCCACTTCTTCGGCCAGGCTGCCGGGCATAGCGTGCGGGCTTTGCGCTAGGACTTTCTCCGCGTCCACCAGACCTAGGTCAAAGAAGCCGCGGGCAAATTTCAGGTGGTCATAAACCTGCAGTGCCTTGAGAAAGGAAGCCGGCTCCACCAACAGATAAAACTTTTGTGTGTGCAGGTAGGCCTCCACAGCGTTTTGCCACTTGGGATTCCTGATTTCCAAAAGGTCTGCAAAAATCTGCGGTTTTGCCTTCTCCCCCAGTTCTGCAGCGATAGCTCGCCGCAAAGCCAGCAGCTTCTCAGGATAAGGCTTAATTCCCTGCCGCAGTCCGACCAGCTCTTCTTGCAGCACATCCCTCTGCTTTTCACACTGGCGGCTTTCCTGTTGCTTTTCATAGCGCGTCTGGCGAAGCTTGTCAGCTAGTTCATCTAGGGCTGTCTTGGCTGCCATCAGCAAATCGTGCTCCATCGTCGCTGGTCTGCGGCGTGCCGCCTCCAGCCCACCCAGAGCCTCGTGCGCTGTAACAGTTGATTGTTTTATGGGATCAGCCACGTTTTCAGCACTCCACGCCACCACTTCCCGCCAGCACACCAGATGCCTCGTCAGCATACTTTGCAAGTTGTTAGCGGCGTTATTAATTTCCTCCAGCTCACTGGCCAGCCGACCCTTGTTATGTAACAATGCTTGCTGCTTCTGGTAAATATCCGAAACTGCTCGCTCCTCCCGCAGAGCGCTACGTTGCTCGTCCAAGTGTTCATACCGCTTTTCGTCTGCGGCCAGGCCTTGCTCAAGGAGAGACATTTGCGCCGCCAGCCGCTCCATTTCGCCTTGCAAGGCCTGCAACTCGCGGTCGCGTCTTTCTACGTCGGCCCGGTCCAAAAGATACTGTTGCACCAGCAAGCGCTCGCGCTCCTCATGGAACGCCACGTAGCGCCCGGCAATAGCTGAGAGTGAGAACACTTTCTTTTCCACCAGCGCCAGTTCTTCCTCCAGCTGCTTGTATTGGCGGATGTTTTCCTGCATATGGGTAATATCCACTTCGTTTTCCGCGTCGCAAACAAACTCAGTGATAAAGCCCTTGATATCAATAATCGGTGAAAAAGGAACCGCTTTGCGAAAGAGACGGAAAAAGCGCTCGTTAAGATGGCCGAGTACCCCGGACATCACTTCCCTGTAATCTTTGTTGCTTTCAAAAACTTGGAAACGCTTAGGGTAGTGGTTGAGTAGCCAAGCTTTGAGCGCCTTAATATTCATAGGCCGACCTTCCAGATAGAAGTGGTCTGGCGGCAGGTCATCTTTCAGGTAAAAGAACTGGTGCTTGTGGTCGCCGTCACGGTAAGAGTCAAAAACAGCACCAAGGCAAAAATTCTTCCTCTCCACAGTATCGGTAAATTCCAGCACAATGTAGCTAGTAAAATCGTTTTCCCTTAGGTAGACCGTCTTCCTGTCCTCGTCTTCCGACACTTCCCCTCGCAGATAGCCCTTTAAGCTTCGGGTAGAGCGGTCGTTGGCCGCTTTGTTGAAGAAATACCCGGCGGTTTCTCCAAGCATCACCAGTTGCAGGGCATCAATGATGGTCGACTTTCCTGCACCGTTTTTACCGGTTAAAAAATTAATGCCCTTAAACTCCAAGAGCTCATGCTCCAGGTAATGCCATTTAATTATGAGCATCTTCTGCAGTAGTTTCATCGTCCTCATCCCCTCCGCCAAGCTTCCCGCTGGCTTCCAGCATGGCATACAGCTCGCTGATTTTCTCGTTGCTGACCAGTAGCAGAATCGAAGGGTAAATAATGATCCTCGTTTCCGGGTGTGTCCATGGTCCATCAAGGCGGTCAATGATATTGCAGGCCCGCAAAGCCGCCAACCCCTCGCGCAACTGCTTGTCCGCCGGCTTCCGATCCAGTAGCGCCAGGTGGAACATTTTCTCCACTACCCGCCCTACCGTAGTCGTTACTTCCTTGCGCAGTGTCAGCTTTTCCAGCTGCTCCTCATAAATCAGGCGTAGTACGTACAGAAAATAAGTGGACTGCTTGTCTAGGCGCCGGTGATTATAGCCTAGACGGTTGTAGAGCGCCACTACGCCGAAATGACTATCTAGTTGGATGTCCCACCCCGTCAGGCGGAAATATTCGCGAAACAGTTGCGAATATCGCTCCAGAAAGCGGTAGTCTCTGTTAATGACTATGTTCCGACTACGGGCATCCACCTCTTCCCGTACCAGAAACGTCTTTTGCCAGAGCAGGTTAGCCACCCGGGCAAACTGCTCCCGGTCCTTATCGCCGAGCTGCTCCCATTCAAGAGCCCACATGCTTGGCTCCCTCCTTTTCCCTGGCAATGACTAGTTCCGGCAGCCGAAAGCCGTTCAGATACAAATAGCCCTCCTTAAATTCCACCCTGTAGGGCAGCGCCCGCTCCCCGCTTTTTACTACTGCCAGCAACAACCTGACAAAATCATCTGTACCATCCAGCACTAGTTCTCCTGTGGTCATGCTCTGCCTCCCGTTAAGCTGTGCCAGGACAAAATCAATAATTTTTTGGTGAGAAAAGAGTTTTGCCAACCGTTCTCTAAATTCGGCCAACTCCGCCTCTACTTCCTCGCTAGTCACTGCTAGCAGCACATCGGCCTCCGGCAGGTGCTCCCTTTTTTTAGGCGCACTAAAAAGGGAGTGTTCGTCCAGATACCCTGGCGCATACAGTGGCAAAGAGGCCGAAAGCGCCCGCACCAGCGGCGTGTCTTGATCCCGCAGTGTCGGCAGCGCTTTCAGCACTTCCACCAGCTTGCCCCTGATGTCTCGGTCACTGTTAAGGTAATACTGCAGCCGCTCCACTGCGGCACGGGTATAGCCCGCGTTTTTACGGTCAATCTGCGCTAGCAGTTCGTCCAGCCGGTCGTAAATATCCATAATCTCCACAATCCGACCCACCGCCTGGTCACTCGCTCGCGCCAGCTCCTCGCATTCTCCACGACGCACCGCCGCCTTAGCCAGCTCGTTTAATACATCCGGGTCACGCAGCCATTTTTTTAAGATTTGCATGATCCGCTGTTTAAAACGCGGCACACTGTCAAACGTCTTCAGCGGATGATAAACCTTGTCCGAAACAAGCACCCGAAAATTGTCAAAATGTTCCGCTAGGAGCCCTTGCACCTCCACATGCTGCTGCAGTCGCTGGTGATACAGGCGTATATTGTCCAGCAACTCCCGCAAGCTACTCCACAACTGCAAAGTGGCCTGATGGGCGTGGCGAAGCGCGTCATACAGATGCTCGTCCCGCTCCTGGTCAGCCGTTTTTAGAGTAGAATATGTGGAATAGACATAGCCGTTGTATTCTACCGCCCGCCCGTGCAAAAGGTCGTCAAAAAGGCTTAACATTTTGCTGGCATACCCTGGGACCACATAGCACTCCTCAAAAGAAGATGAATCCGGCTCCACTTCCAGCCAGCCTGTCTCCAGGAATTTGCGAATTAAAAAATGGGCCCGTCCGGACAAGATAATACCATCCTCCGGCCCATACAGTTCGCCTTCTTCGGCCTGCAGCTCCATCATCCGTGTCTCCATCCCCGCTACGAGGCGAGAGACCAGGTCGTGCTTTTTTAACCCGGTTTCCTGTTTGTACTGCCGGTATAGCAACAGCAAAGCATCCGCATAAACTTCTCGGTTAGGCGAAGCAAACAGTGAAAAAAAGTTGGCTGGAAAAACCTGAAAGAAATCCAAACGCTCTTCCCCTCTTACTTTTGCTCCCAATCCCAAGCCGTCCGCACAATAAACTCCAGGTCATTGAACCTTGCCTGCCAACCAAGCGCCGCCCGGCTCTTTGTCACATCAGCCACTAGCGTCGGCGGGTCGCCAGGCCTCCTGTCGGCTGGTACAACCAGAAAATCCTGCTCTGTCACTTTCTTTGCCGCCTCCACTACTTCCCGCACGGAATAGCCGCGTCCGTAACCGACGTTAAACACATCACTCTGCCCGCCAGCCAGCAGATACTCCAACGCCGCCACATGTGCCTCCGCCAAATCGCTCACATGGATATAATCGCGCACGCACGTACCGTCCGGCGTAGGGTAATCGCTGCCGTACACTTCCAGCCGAGGAACTTTCCCCGCCGCTACTCTAGTAGCCAAGGTCACCAGATGCGTAGCGTTTGCTTTTCTCTCGCCAAGCTCCCCCTGCGGGTCTGCCCCGGCCACGTTAAAATACCTGAGCGCCACATACCTGAAAGCACACGCCTGCGCCAAATCACTCAGTACCTGCTCCATCATCGCCTTAGTATGCCCGTAGGGGCTGATGGGTGCCAACCTACAGTCTTCGGTCACAGGAATCTTCTCCGGGATGCCGTAGACTGCCGCGCTGCTCGAAAAAATAAATTTATCTACGTTCAGCTCCTGCAAGACTTCCAGCAGGCAGACTGTTCCCAGCACATTGTTACGATAATAAGCAAGCGGTCTCGCTACTGATTCCGGCACAATAATCGAGGCGGCAAAGTGTACCACCGCCTCCGGCTGCTCTCTGGCCACTATTTCCCGCAAAGCGTCCTTATCTTGTAAATCCGCCTGATAAAACGTGCCGTGCCGTACCGCTTCCCGGAAACCGGTAGACAGGTTGTCCACCGTTACAACTTCGTAGCCCCTGGTTCCCAGCGCACTAACCACATGACTGCCGATATATCCGGCCCCACCCATCACCAAAACCTTTATTGTCTTCTCTGACAAAGCCATTCTCCTTCTCTCATGAAACTAGAACTGGCTGTCCTGCCCCAGGACACTTCTGGGTATCTCTTCCGGCGTCATTTTTCTCACCAGCCGCTTTTCTTTATTCTACAATGTGCCATCGCCACATCACTTAAAGTATAACATACTGAGGATCGCCCAGTCGAGATATCCACTGGCAAACTGGCAACTCCCAGGCCTTCGTAAAATGAGCTGTTAACAATCATCGCCGCAGGCTTAAGACGGTTTGCCTTGGCAAGCCTTCCCGCAAAGACGTCAGTACAAAAATATCCGCTGCGCACAACAATTCCGGCACATCCCGGCGAAAGCCCAGAAAGCTGACCCGCTCACCAAGCTCTAGCATCTGAACCTGCTTTCTTATAATGTCTTCATCTTGACCCTCACCGGCCAGCAGCAGGAAGATGTTTTTTTTGACAGCGGCTATTCTTTTGAAGGCCTGCAAAGCCTGCAAGTGATTTTTGCCAGCCAAAGCGCAGCAAAAACGCCAGTGCAAACCCTACGTTCACCACGGCCACGTCTATCAGCATTACCAGCCAGACCGGGAAGGACAACTTATTTTTCCCCTGCGCTAAATTGGCAAGCTGGTTCACACGACCACTCCTTTAGAACTCTTTAAAATACTGATATACGCCCTCACTGGCCGGATCAATCCCGATGCCTTGGTCATAAAACACCTTCGCCCGGACACTATCACCCTTTTTTTCGTGAATAAGTGCCAGCATCATGGAGGCATGCGCCTTATCTTCCCCTACATTTAACGCTTTTTTCAAAGATACCATCGCCTGCTCATAATCACCAAGCAAAAAATAAGCCTGTCCCACAGAAAGAGCCATGGAAGACGTATCGGCAAAAAGCGCTCGCACCTGCCGCTCACTGGCAAACACTCTCTCCAAGTACATTTCTGCGGTTAGACGGTCGTTGTTCTCAAAATAAACGTAGGCTGCCCGCAAACTGGCATCGGCATAGACACGCTGATGAATAGCCATACGCGGATGCAAAGCAATGGCCTGTTGCAGGTAATCAAGTCCCTGCTCAAAAATACCTGCCCGAACCAGGAAATTACCTAGCGCGTGAGCATAGCGCGGGTTGTAGCGGTTGTTATTAAATGCTGCCTGGTACTGTTCCTTGGCCTTGGCCAGATAATCAATATTTTGCGCCTGCCTGCCCTGAGCCTCATAACCTTCGGCCAAAGCCAAACGGATTTGCGGATCAAAAGGGTCGTACTGGACAGCTCGCTCCAAAGAGTTCATCGCCTGATCAAGCTGACCGCGCCGCATCTGCCCTATCCCTTCATCAAAAGCCATATTGCCAATCATCAGCCGGAACACAAAAATCATCAGCCCCAAAGCCATACTTACTGCCAGTACCGGCTTGTACAACTCGCTCTGGTTTGCTCTCACGACGTTTTTGGGCACAAAAGAGCGAGCCACGCCCATCAGGGCAAAGACGAACAGGCCAAGAGCCCCAAGCGACAAATTGAAGTCATACAGACTATGGGCGACTACCGCTAAAACACCGGCCGTAATGCCCACAATTAAAACTTTTTCATCCGCCTCCACCCGCCTGTAAAGACGGTAAGACATAAAAATTAATCCCAGCCAGAGGCCCACAAAAATCAGAAACCCAAGGACACCCGTCTCTATCCAGACCTGGAGAAAATGGTTGTGCACTTCCGTAGTGCTGTAAGGAGCGGACTGATACTGGAAATAAATGGAGCTCCAGCCGTGCCCGCCCAATCCACGCCAAGGATGATCCTCGATAATTTTCCAAGCATCTTTAAAAAACACAAGGCGCGCCGCCACATTTCTCTCGCGGTCCATACCAAACAAGCGCGTATACAACAGCCCGGGCAATAACCTGTTCCAGCCAAAGCCCAACTGGCGCGCTCTGTCAGCGCCCACAAGAGTAACGGCCCTGAACTCTGCTGCTGTACCGGGATGCACACTCTGCAACTGGATAAGAAGCCTGTGTGCTTCCCTGGATGTGGCAAAGGTAAACTCTTTTGCCTCCCACCCCTGGCTCTGCTGACCTTGTTCCTGCAAGAGAGTTGCCACACTAGCGTCCTGATGCTGTTCCAACACGGTAAGTTGCCAAGCAAAGGGAGCATCTCCCAAACCAGTGGCCAAAACCTCCATGGTCAAATTATGCTGTACCCCTGGCGCAACAGCAACAAGTTGCTCAATACTAGTTTGCTCCACACGCAAGGGAGCCGCAAGAACGCCATAAACGTATCCGCCCACGACGCCAAAAAAAAGCAGAGCCAGTAAGGCGGTGGTGGCCCAGAGAAATTTTGGACTAAGGCGCTTTCTCCAATCAACCAGCAGATACTGACCTGCCAGCACCACCAGGCAGCCCGCAAAAATCAGTAACCAAAGTCTACCGTCTTGGTCGGCCAAAGCTATCCTTCCGGCAAAAGGTGTCAGTCCAGCGCTGACAGCCGAAAGCAAGCCGATAAAAAGCGCCGCATCCAGCCGACGGCCACGCGGTAGGAAGATAACATAAAGCGAGAAAAAAACCGGCATAATCAGCCAACCGCCGCGTGAATAAGTCAAAATAGCGGTGATTAGCAACAAAAATGCTGCCACGGCGTAAAATTGCCTAAGCTTCCAGAGGGTATTCTGCCAAAGCGAAAGACAAACCAAGAAAGCGCCGGTCAGGTAAGCAGCCAAGCTGTTAGGGTATTGGATGGTGGAAAAGATCCGTCCATCGATGTAGCCGCCAACCACTTCCCAAGTCCCCGCCGCCGCCCCAAGACCTAGCACCGCCACCCCAAGCGCGCTCAGCACCAGCACATTCAAAAAAAAGTGGGCCTCTTTTTTGGTCTGGCTAAGTTGCATAACGAGCCAGTAGACCAAAAAGTAGTTGCCGACTTTCAGAAACTCCTGGATTGCGCCGCGAATGTTAATGGCTACTGTGAAACTCAGCACATAAGCCAGCACAAACCCAAATGCCAAGTAATCCAGGGGCTCCCGCAAAAAAGAAACATCCTTGCGCTGGTACTTAACAACCCACCACAGGATAAACAGCACATATGTAAGGAGATGGGTAGGCAACTGTTCCTCCGTAAAAAACATTGCCCGCAAATAAGGAGGATAAAAAAGCAGGATACACAAACCAACAAAAACAACTAGAGCCAAGACG
>JAGXSQ010000117.1 GCA_018333395.1 Dethiobacter sp. | reverse complement strand
TACCGCTAGCTCTCCGGTCTGTTCTTGATCAAGATAGGCGGTGACAGCCGCAGAGATAACTGCCAGCAACGAAAGGTCTGCAGACTCCAACATGTTGCTCATCAGCACTCTCCTTCCCGCAAACATCATATGATACGCCAGTTCATAAAACGAAGCAATAGGGTTCTATTCTAGACCAGAGTTATAAATCCTTTTAATCGGGCTGGCAAATTATTTAGCTCCTTCTAGTTTTTTGAGCTCCAGCAGTTCCTTTACCGTCACACCGCAGGAGCCAAGGCCTCGCGCTCTGCTGGCGTCAGACCCATGGAAATCTGAACCTCCTGTGATACATAGGTTTATTCTGTGCGCCATTTTTCTGTAACGCGCTGATTGCAGACAGCTATGATCCGGGTGATAGACCTCCAAGCCCTTTAACCCCCAAGGCAAAAATCTTTCTAACAGACTATCTTTTCCTGTCAAGCCAGGATGTGCCCAAACAGCTACTCCTCCTGCGGCACGAATGGCTGAAATAGCGTCCCCTGGTGATAGTTTAAGCCTCTCCACGTAGGCCGGCCGCCTGTAACCAATCAACTGTTCAAAAGCGTCCCGCACGCTCTCCACATGACCATTATTAACTAGCGCTCTGGCAATATGAGCTCTGCCTGGAGCCGCTTCCCCCGCTAGGCGCATCACCTCCTGATAGTCAACCACCAAACCTAGGTGACGCAGTTTATCAACTATTTTTTGGGCACGTCCGTGTCGGCTTCGCCTTAATTTTTCGAGCAAAACGCTCAGGCCGGGATGCGTGTGGTCTATGTAATAACCAAGAATATGGACTTCCCGGTTATCATACTCCGTACTTAACTCCACACCCGGCACAACTTCGACAGACAGTTTGGCTGCTGCCTGCAGCGCTCCCTCAATTCCCTCCACCGTATCGTGGTCGGTGATGGCCACTGCCGCCAAAAGCAGAGATTCGGCCAGCTCCACCGTCTTTGCGGGGGTCAGCAGCCCATCACTAAAAGAAGTGTGCACATGTAAGTCAACAGCATCACTCATCTTAAACATTAGATTTTCCCAACGATTTTGAAAAAACACGCCAAAAGTTTCCGCCGAGGATCATTTTTATTTCCTCTCCGGTAAATCCGCGCGCCAGGAGTCCGGCTGTAAGCGCGGGCAAACACGAAACGTCTGCCAGCTCTGCAACGGTGGAAGAGATACCGTCGTAATCAGAGCCCAGCCCCAGCACTTCTACTCCGAAGAGGTCGGCAATATAACAAAAATGGTCCAGCAAGTCATCTAGACCGGCTTCTCCCTGTCCGGTCACAAAAGGGGGATAAAAGGTTAGCCCAATTACCCCTCCCTGGTCACGGAGCGCCTTTAGCTGGCTATCATCCAAGTTCCGCCGGTGATTGCAGACGCCGCCGGCATTGGCGTGAGAAACAATGACAGGGCTTGCCGAGGTGTCCAGCAGTTCATAAAAGGCTCTCCGAGCCAGATGAGCCGCGTCAACAATCATTCCAAGGCGGTTAACTTCCCGCAACACTGTACGCCCAAATTCGGTAAGCCCTCCGGCAGAATCGCCTACACCGACGCCGTCGGCCAGAAGGTTTCTGTCATTCCAGGTTAGTCCAAATCCCCGCACTCCCAGACGGTGCATAATGTGCAGAACATCCACCCGTCCTTCCAGAGCCTCGCCTCCTTCCATAGTCAGCAAAGCAGCCAGCTTTCCATGAGCTACGCTGTCAGCTAACCCTGCCTGGTCAAGCACCAGCGCCACCTCCTCCTGGTTCTCGCCAAGCTCGCGGTGAAAATGTTCCAGTAGCACTAAGGCGCGGCTAAGTGCTCCGCACGGCGCAGAGTTCGGAGCAACACACAAAGCAAATAACTGCACATCAACACCGCCTTGTCGTAATCGCGGCAAGTCAATATGCCCGATGCTATTCCTTTGCTTAAAATGATACGGACCACGTGACCCGCAAAACAGGTGCACAGTGTCGCAATGCCCATCTACCACCACGGCCTGCTGATGCAGCTCCTGGGCCGTGACCCCTGTATCCACCAGACCGCCTCCTTTCCAAAAAACACCCTTGCGCCTGGGTGTGGTTACGCCCGCTGCTTTAGCGCGGCTGCACGATTAATTTTATCGCCGTTCGCTCTTCCCCATCAATGATAATGTCTGTAAAGGCTGGAATACAAATCAAATCCATCCCGTTTGGCGCCACAAAACCTCTGGCAATGGCCACCGCTTTAACAGCCTGGTTCAAAGCGCCAGCACCAACAGCCTGCATTTCCGCACCGCCACGTTCCCTTAATACTCCGGCCAGTGCACCGGCCACAGAATTTGGATTGGATTTTGCTGAAACCTTTAATACTTCCATGGCGACCTCCTGTTTTTTGACTTTTCTGACAACTTGCTAGAATATTCCCTGCCTTGGATAGAAACCCTGCCTGTGTAAAAAAAATTGCTTTTAAAATTCATGCAAATCAAAGATTGTTTCTACTGACAGCGCCTGACCGTTATCTGGATTAATCTCCACTACAGCAGCGTTAAACTGGCAAACAGGCGACTTAGACACCTCGAAGCGCTCGGGCAGTTGCCGCACGAATTTTCGTACTACAGCGTCCGCCTCCACCCCCAAGACTGATTCAAAAGGTCCGGTCATGCCCACATCAGTTATATATGCCGTGCCCCCGGGAAAGATTCTGGCGTCAGCCGTCTGTACATGGGTGTGCGTCCCCAGTACGGCAGAAACGTGACCATCAAGAAAACGTCCTAAAGCTATTTTCTCAGAAGAAGCTTCGGCATGGAAGTCGACCATGATTAACGGTGTAATCTCCCGCAGACGTGCTGTCTCCTGTTGTGCCAGGCGAAAAGGACAATCCAGGGGTTGCATAAACACGCGGCCGTTTAAATTGAGCACCGCAACCTTTAATTTACCAACATCAAAAACAACCGACCCCTTTCCCGGAGTTCCCGGAGGATAATTGGCCGGTCGTAGAATTCTCGCTTCCCTGGCTAGGAGAGGCAAGGCCTCTTTCTTGTCCCAGACATGATTTCCCGTAGTCAGAATATCCACACCATAGGCAAAAAGCTCGTTAGCCGTCTTCTCATTAATCCCCGTTCCGCCAGCCAGATTCTCGCCATTAGCAACAGCCAGATCTATGCGGTAGTTCTTCCTAATGCGGGGCAACATATCCCTGACGCACAGGCGCCCGGGACTACCAACCACATCCCCGATCATTAAAACTCGCAACACATAACCCCCAGCCATCGTTATTTATCAAAAACGTATACCCGGCCGGCTTCCCGGAAGGCAATCAGGTTGTCCTGTCTCATGCCGGCGCTGTGAGTAAGCAGGTAGTCAATAATTTCTTCGTGACGGCCGAAGTCTTCGTCACGGGTGCTATCGGAGCTTTCAGCATCTTTGAGCAAAGCGTCCCCAAAAAATTCGCCCACCAAGCCGCAGATCAGCTGGATAGCTTCCAGCGACAGCTGCGTAGTATCGCTTGTTAGTTCCAACAAGTTAAGCCTGCGCGAGGTAGTCAGCGCCACCTCGACGGAAAAGGCTTCCCCTGTCAACTCAGCATAAGTGTCCAGGGAGTCATGGAGCGCCTTGCGAAAACGGGTCGCCTCGTCCCTGTTTTGCTTGCCAGCCAGCATAAAAGTAAATTTGCAGCGATCCTGCGGCATGTCAAAATTGAGCGATAGAATCTCCGAAAAACGGATCAAGAGCGAGATTAGCAAATTAGCTGTATAAGCATCCCGTTTGCCATGTTGCTTCATCTTAGCCATAACAGCACACCCTTCACTTATCAGTTACCCTACGCCTAGCAATCTTTATTCCGCAGTACCAAAAAAAATCCTGCTGGCTATTTAGCGTAATCAACTGCTCTTGTCTCGCGAATAACCGTCACCTTGATCTGCCCCGGATATTCCAGTTCCTGTTCAATTTTTTTAACGATATCCCGGGCCAGCTGTACGCTGGCCAAGTCGCCCACTTTATCTGGCTTAACCATGATACGGATTTCTCGGCCGGCTTGGATAGCGTATGACTTCTCAACACCCTCATGAGCATCGGCAATTCCCTCTAGTTTTTCCAATCTTTTAATGTAAGCATCAAGGGTTTCCCGCCGCGCCCCCGGCCGGGCGGCAGAGACGGCATCAGCCGCCTGAATCAGGACAGCCTCCAGCGTTAAAAATTCCTCATCTCCATGATGAGCCGCGATAGCGTTAATAGTATCCCGCGTTTCCCGATATTTCCGAGCTAGATCAGCGCCAATAGCTACATGCGGTCCTTCTACCTCGTGATCGACAGCCTTACCAATGTCATGCAACAGCCCGGCTCTTTTGGCAAACTGGATATCCAGTCCGAGCTCGGCAGCCATAGCCCCAGCCAGATGGGCCACCTCAATAGAGTGCTTGAGTACATTCTGACCGTAGCTAGTGCGAAAACGTAGCCTGCCAAGCAGCTTAACTATTTCCGGGTGCAACCCGTGGACACCGGACGTAAAAACGGCCTGTTCGCCCTCCTCACGGATGCGAAGGTCCACCTCTTGGCGCGCCTTCTCCACCATCTCTTCGATGCGGGCCGGATGTATACGGCCATCAGCTACCAGCTTCTCCAGCGCAATGCGGGCAACTTCGCGGCGAATCGGATCGAAACCGGAAAGGATAACTGCTTCCGGAGTATCATCAATAATCAGATCAATACCGGTCAACGTCTCCAGTGTACGTATGTTGCGTCCCTCACGGCCAATAATCCGGCCTTTCATTTCATCATTAGGCAACGAAACTACCGATACGGTTGACTCAGAAACATGGTCGGCGGCAAACTTCTGAATAGCGTAGGTGATAATATTCCGCGCCCGCTTTTCAGCTTCTTCCCTAGCCTCGCCTTCCAATTCCTTGATCATCAGGGCCATTTCATGCCTGACCTCGTCGCGCACTCGGGAAAGGATGGTTTCTTTAGCTTGCTCCGTCGTCAGTCCGGAAATTCGTTCCAATTCTGCCAACTGCTGCTTCAGCGCATGGCCGATTTTTTCCTGAGCTTCTGTAATTTCACTTTCCCTGCTACGGACATCCTCTTCCTTCTTCTCTATCTGCAGCAGCTTCTTGTCGAGTGTCTCTTCCTTCTGGATGATGCGGCGTTCTAAGCGCTGGATTTCTGACCTCCGCTCCCGGCTTTCCACCTCCAGCTCTTTACGCATGCGGTGTACTTCTTCTTTGGCTTCAACAAGTTTTTCCCGCTTCAGAGACTGCGCCTGCTTTTCGGCATCGTCTAGGATAGTTTTGGCCGATTCTTCCGCTGAGCGGATTTTCTTCTCCGCCGCCAGCTTTCTGAACAGATAGCCTGCAGCAGCACCGATCAGGCCGGTAACAATGGCAATAAGGAATACTGCTCCGGTATTCAAAGTTTTTACCTCCCGTGTAGTAGTAGAAATCCCCAAAAAATATAGCTGTGCGGGCGCACAGCTATAAAGGGACACCATATCTATCTTAACTGGGAAAGTACTGCTGTTACGTTTTAACCAGTAAAAGATTCATATGATCAGGCCAACTGGCCGTATCCTCTTTATCAGACCCACACATCTTTCTGCCTGCATAAATTGTATCGTCTTTATCTAATTATGTCAAGATGAACGCCAGACACATTTGCCCAAGACGTTTATCACTAATCAATACCCCAACGCAGCTAAGACTTTTTGCACTTCTTTCAGATGCGCTTCGCCAAGAGCTACCAGCGGCAGGCGAACGGGCCCCAGGTTGTGTCCAAGCAAGTTCATAGCTGCCTTCACAGGAACTGGATTACTGGCAATAAACAAAACCTTAAACAGAGGAAGGAGGCGGTGGTGCATAAAGCGCGCCCGCTCCATATCACCGACGCTGAAAGCTCTGATCATTTCTTTTATCTCCCTACCTGCCACATGCCCCGCCACGGAGACCACACCACAACCACCGATGGCTAGGACAGGAAAAGTCATGCCGTCATCGCCGCTGTAGACGGCAAACCCGGCAGGCGCACCAGCGCAGAGGCGGGCAATTTGTTCTAGGTCTCCGCTGGCCTCCTTAACTGCCACCACATTAGACAGCTCCGCCAGACGCAAGGTAGTTTCCGTCAGCATATTGACCCCGGTCCGTCCCGGGACATTGTAGAGCATCACCGGGAGGGAGACCGCCCCGGCCACAGCGGCAAAATGCTGATACAGGCCTTCCTGGGATGGTTTGTTATAGTACGGGGTAACCAGCATAATCCCATCCACGCCACACCCCGCTGCTTGCCTGGTAAACTGAACTGTCTGTTTCGTGTCGTTTGAGCCGGTTCCGGCCACCACCTTGGCTTTGCCCCTGACAGCTGCCACTACGACATGAAAAAGCTCCAGTTTTTCCTCTTTGGTAAGGGTCGGGGACTCTCCGGTAGTCCCAGACAATACAAGGCCGTCAGAACCATTTTCCGCTAAATAAAGAGCAAGCTCCGCCGCTTTCCTGTAATTTACTTCCCCGTTTGGCAAAAACGGTGTCACCATCGCGGTAAGCACCTCTCCAAAAGGCGCGAACAATACGAACACCTCCAAGCTCTCCTTGAGTTTTCGTCCAATTATAACAAAGCGGCGCTTTTTTTTCAAACACTTTCCACCGACACGTTAACCAATAGCGGTTGCAGCTGTTTCCCAGCCAGCGCCTGTAACACTGTCGGCAGGAGCAAATCCAGCTTTGCTCCCAGGGAATTAGGCTTGCCGAACGGACTGTCCTGACCAAACGGCACCATATATATGTTTTTGGTATTCAGCAAAGTGCTCACGTTTTTGGCATTCATACCCAGGCCGTCATTGGTGGCGATGGCTAAAATCACTGGTTTTTGGTTGCGTAACTGCGCCTTAGCTCCCATAAGTACAGCCGTGTCTGTAATGCCGCTGGCCAGTTTAGCCAGTGTATTACCGGTGCAAGGAGCGATAATATAGGCATCAAGCAATGCTTGGGGACCGATGGGCTCGGCACTGGCAATGCTGTTAATCAGCCGGTGCCCCGTCGTCTGTACAAACCTGGTTTTCCATTCCGCAGCCTCGCCAAAACGGGTATCGGTATGGTCAATGGCCGGAGAAATAACCGGATAGATTTCTGCCCCTTCAGCCAGGAGCTTCTCCAATTCAGGGAAAACTTTTTCTAGCGTACAATGAGAGCCCGTCAGGGCAAACCCGATTTTGAGGCCTTTAAGCCGCACATTAATCCCTCCTTCTCCCCAACGTATGAATCAGTGGTAAGTAAACACGTCCAAGAATCTTCCCCGCCGTCACCGGCGCTACTTGGCCGGGAAGACCAGGTGCTAAAAAGCTTTTAATGCCAAGTTTTGCCGCGTTGTCAAAATCAGTTCCTCCTGGCCTTGAGGCTATATCAACTATAAGGGCGTTGCGGTTGGTCGCCGCCAAAACATCTGCCGTCAGGATTAAGGCCGGTACCGTATTAAAAATAAAGTCGCATGTTTTTACCAGACGCCCCAGTTCCTCCATCCCCGCTGCGGTAAATCCCAGTGCCAGAGCTAAGGCCTGCGCTTCCCGGCGCCGCACCGCTACCGTGACAGACGCCCCAATCCCTTGCAAAGTTCTAGCTAGTGGCAGTCCGCAGCGGCCGAAACCAATGACCAAACTTTCACTGCCGTGGATGGTGATGGAACTTTCCCGCATGGCTATTTCCACCGCCCCCTCAGCAGTAGGAATCGCGTTTAAAATGGCCAACTCATCGTCTTCCCCACTCAGGAAGACATGTACCCCTGCCTTCTCCAACGCTTGTTGACAGTGCGCCGGCATCCTGCCGCAAATCAGCAGCACCTCGGGCAAAAAAAACCGCTGTAAGCTATCAAGGGTACAGGGCTGTTCCGCAAAGGGGGCAAAGATTTTGCCTTCCCCGTCCATCCCCGGTAGCGGACAAACGATGACATCTGCCTGTTCCGGCAAACCGGTACGGAGCAACATTTCTGACGGCAGCAGACATTTTTCAAAACCGTATAACCAGACATCTGCCCCCTTTTTCGCCAGGTCAGCAGCCAGGAAGATTTCCCGCCTGTCACCTCCGGCAATGAGGACTTTCCACCCCTGCAGTCCATTATTTCTCAACAGCAACCTCTCCTCCCGCTGGTGAATTAGTATATGAGCTACGGGTAGTATTGGGTGCATCCCTCCATCCTGCGGCGCAGGAAAGCCCAATATAATTTCCAGCGCGCACGAAAAAACCCGGCGCTTGTGGCGCCGGGTTACCCGAACGTTACCTGTTATAGATGAGTTTTTACTTCCTGGGCACCGTTTTCCCGAAAAACGGCGATCACTTCCCGGGATAGATTTTCATCATCCGTTTCTACCGCTACTAGGACATTGCCGCGGCTGATCTCCTCCTCATAGCGCCGGCCCTCTGCTTCGGGAAGGCCATAGTCAATAAGTCCTCCGGCAATACCGCCGGTCACGATACCAGTCAGCGCTCCGGCCAAGGGACCGGCCGCTATGATCGGGCCAAGGCCAGGGATTAACAGGGCTCCGACTCCTGCCAGCAACCCAGTCAACCCGCCAATCGCGCCTCCTGCAACCGTACCGTTAGCCAGATTCTGATGGTCACGGCCCGTTAGGTCGTTACCCTGGCCGCCAACATCATCACTACTCGCCACGACAGAGATGTCCTGAACGGCAAAATCCCTGGCTTTTAGCTCTCTGATTGCTTCTTCAGCCTGCCCACCGGAACGGAACAATGCAAGGACCTTCTGCAACTTTTAAGATGCCTCCTTACGACTGATTAGGTCTCCCCGCTTAGTATCAGCCGACAGAAAACATCTTATTCAAGACAGCCTAGGGGAAGAGGCAGCCGCTGGTGAGAGATCAATAATCATCACTTCATCGCCGATTTTTTTTACCGCTGTCCAGGGAATGAACATCTCTTTGCTGCGACTAAATTTCAGAGACAATCCCCTGGGAGCGACAATAATAGCCTTAATTTCCCCGCTTTTCTCGTCAATTACCAAGTCAGCTTCACCGATAAAGCCCAGCCTAGCCCCGTCGTAAAGATTGATAATCTCCCTGCGTGAGAGTCTGGAAAGCTCCAAAATTACAACACTCCTTTAAACCAGCGGTAGAAACGCAGTAAAAACGGCTGTGCAACAGCCAGCGCAAGTGCTATAAAGGCCAGCGTATCTATTTCCTTACCGCTTATCAAGGTTTTTTTGCTCATATCTATCTGCAAAAAAGCTGTCAGCAGGACAAGGGACAAATAGATGCCCCCAGCTGTAGATACCAACTCCTGCAACGCCTGTGACAATGGCGACGATTGTGCATGCTCAGGCACTTCGTACTTCTGTGCTCTGCTCTTTTCTCGTACACGTAATGCCAGTGAAGCAGCAACGGCAGTAAGCAGGAGCAAAAAAACAGGCATGCCCATCCCTCCACTTTTATATGCGAGCACCGGCTAAAGGCCGGTATGTCCGAAGCCTCCCTCCCCACGCCCTGATTCCGGCAGGGTTTCACATTCGCAGAAAGAAGCCTGCACCACCCTGCCCAGCACCAGTTGGGCGATACGGTCTCCTCTGTTAACGACAAAAGGCTCCTCCCCCAAATTAGCCAAGACCACTTTGATTTCTCCGCGGTAATCGGCATCAATGGTTCCAGGGCTGTTCAGCACGGTGATACCGTGCCGGAACGCCAGGCCGCTGCGCGGCCGCACTTGCGCCTCAAACCCAGCCGGCAAGGCGATCTGCAGTCCTGCTGGAATCAGGGCGCGGGTACCGGGCAGTAGAACAAGAGGCTCGGTGATTGCGGCCAGCAGATCCATACCCGCCGACCCCTTGGTCATGTAGCTGGGCAGTGGCAGGTCGTGGGCATGGGGAAGCTTGTTAACAAAAACTTGTATGTGTGGCATTGTGCGCTCCCTTTCATTATTTCTTCCCCAGCTTACTTTCTGGCGCGCGCCTTTGTCAAGTCACTGGCTCCAGATTTGCACCCAGACGTATCCTCCACTGGCGCCGGAACGTATTTTGATAAAGCTATCCGTAGAATTGCGGAGTTTCAGGTCAATATAGTTTGTGACTGTGGCATCCTTGCCTGGTGGCACATACCTGACACTGACACTATGCTGGTGCCTTTCCATGATTTCCAGGCGTGCCTGTAAAGCCGCATTGTATAGCGTAGTAGCTACTTGACAGACTCCGCCGCCGATGCCCATACCGCCACCGCCTACTATCGGCGCCATGCTGTAACCCCGCTCAAGGTCAAAGGGGCCTGTCGTCTTGTTAAAAGAAAAGACGTCACCGGGAGCCAGTACTGTACCGTCCATGTATCTGGCAGCAATGTACAGATTGTCTGTCCTCCCGGCGCTGCCACCGCCACTGGTGGAAAAAGAAGTAATCTTCCGGGTAATACTCTGAAAATGCTCTACAGTCAGTTCCGGCTCGAGTCGGAGGAGGAATATCGCTATTTTTTCGTCCCGATCGGCCTCCATGACAGCCTGGAGTGTGCCCTGAACATCCACCGCTATCCCCGGCACCTCGCTGAAAATGTTGCCCGTCTGCGGATCATATCGTGCGTTGCGCGGGGCACGTTCCAAAGCTAAAGCTATTTTCTCCAACCTGGATCGTACTTCATCAGCCAGCATTCGCTCCACGGGTACACCATCTAGTGTAACGCCAGGCTTAACCCCAAAGAAGTAGCGATAGGAGCGCTCACCGATGTTAAACAAGAAAAAGAGGGCCGCTATGACTGATAGCAATAGCAAAATCGTGGCTCGCCAGGGCTTAAGCCACCTCTTCACCGCATAGCACCAGCGCTTCTTGGCATACGGGAAGGGCAAAGTAGCTCTGAAACTGAAACTGGATGTAGTCCGCTTTTCCGCAAGGCTGGGACTGTCAGCCGCACAAACTCCGCCGTCTGGGCGGTAGGATGCATCAGAACCATGCTGCCGCCCTCCGCTTTGGCCAAGACTTTTTGCACCATTTTTTCCACACCCGGCAGCTTCCAATCGACCGTATCAACAGTCCACATGATTACCCGGCTGTTTTCCAGGGACGCAGCCTGCAGGACCTTTTCCGTCAGTTCCCCTCTGTGGGGGCTAAAGTAGGTCGGATAAATGCCACACACGTCCTTGATAGTTGCCGCACCTTTCGCTATCTCTTCCCTGACATCACTGACCCCGACCCGGCCCAAGGATACGGCGTCCGAATACCCATGGTTGGCCAGTTCAAAGCCTGCCTCGCGAATGGCTACTGCAAGGTCAGGGTACTGCCGCACCCAGCGGCCAACGAGAAAAAAGGTGGCGCCTGCCTCCACTTCACGCAACGCCTGCAAAAGCTCCGGCAGGTACTCATTCCCCCAGGCCACATTAACAAGAAAAGCCACCTGACCTCTTTCCGGACGCCCTCTGTAAATAGCCCGTTCCGGAAAAGCGGCTAAAGTTACGGCGGAGGTTACTTCGCGAAAAACCGGGGCCACCTGCGTGCCCGACCTAGCCGCCAGAATCGCGCTAACTGTCTCTTCCACATTAACCTGATAGCCGTTTAGCTCCGGGATGACGCCGCCCGTCTCCTGGTCCAGCGTTGCTTCCAGCGGCGCCATCTGCAGGTCAGCAGCCAGGCGCTCCACCACAACGTATACCTCCTGAGGCAAAAGTCCCCCCAGCGCTTGGCCCTGAAAAGTGACGTTTGGCCTAGCGGCCACCAATCCTTGTCGCCAGCTTCCACGGCAGCCGTCCAAAATTGCGGGTATAATACAGAGGACCAAGAAAATACTGCACACCTTAAGGCCGTCTAGAGCTCTGAAGTAACGGAAACGCATTACCTTCGCCCCCTATTTGCCTGCCAGCCCAAGCAAAGCAGAGACCGTCAACATCTCGTATTCTTTTGCTCTTAATCCCTCGATGATTAACGGCAGTGCTTCTGGCAACTGGCTGGAACTCGAATGGAAGAGAACAATGGCCCCCTGATGTATATTTTGCAGGACACGACGGGCAATCAGGTCCACGCCGGGGTTAAGCCAGTCGTGCGGGTTGATGCTCCAGAGTACGGTAGTGTACCCTCTCTCCGCAGCAAAATCCTGCACTCGCTGATCAAGATCACCATAAGGCGGTCGGAAAAGCTTTGTCGTAACATTTAGCTCTTCGCGCAGCGCTTTCTCCAACAGGTCAAACTCGCTAGCCAACTCTTTATCGCCTAGCTCTGGCAGCCGCTGATGAGAAAAGCTGTGTTGCCCGATTTCATGGCCGCGCAGGATTATTTCCCGCGCCAAGTCCGGGTTATTACGTACCCACTGGCCAGTTAAAAAAAACGTGACTCTGACCTGATAACGGTCCAGAATATCTAAAAGTACCCCTGTCTCCGCCGGCATCCAGACCACGTCGAAGGTAAGTGCCACCGCCTTTCTTTCTGTCTCGACGCGGTAAATTGCTCCCCTGACGAGCGGAGAAAAAATATCGTCAAGAATCTGGCCGTGCAACAAGACAGACAAGACGGCAACCGTCACAAGTAAGGCTATAAACAGCCCCAGCCGACGCTGGCGTCGGCGCGCTTCCCGGGACATGCCCTCCACCCTTTCCTCCGGCACAGTAACTCCCAGCTCATTGTTATGCAAAAACAAGAGTAAAAATGTATCGAGCCCTGACCTTACCGCCAGCTACAAGATATTCCTGGCCACGATTCCCGAATATGACTCCTAAAAGATTATTGAGCAGGATTTGTCGCGGTTGCCGCGAAGGTTATCAGGCTCCACCACAGTACGGTCATCAACAGCAAAGGCGAATCATGCCGCCTGAAAGAAAAACAACGAGCCGGGTTAGTTCGGAGGCCGTTGGAGATGGCCATGACCTCAGGAGGTGACGCGGAACTACCGATGTCGATGTCATAGAAGAGTCAGTTCATCTTTTGGGGGTCAAAATTCAAGTGCCGAAAAGGGTCAACTTTGAAGCGCCATGGACACAGCTTTTGCCCTACCCGTGCAAGCGAGCCCAAACCGGGACTAAGAAAGTGAGGTTGCTCATGTATCGTACTGCTACATTCTACTATTTCTCTGGCACTGGCAACACCAAGGCTTTAGCCGAAGCTGCAGGCGAGACTATCTCGCAGCAGGGCACCGCGATAACCCTACGCGATGTTGCTAGCCATCGCGAGCTCTGTCCGGCCGACCTGATAGGAGTCTTCTTCCCGGTTTACTGTTTTGGCGCCCCGCGCATTATCGTCAACTTCGTGCGGTCGTTACCACCGGGGGAAGGAAAGGCGGCGATTGTCGTCGCCAACGCAGCAGGTACGGCGGGGCCCGCGCCTGCTGCTGTAGCCCGGGCCTTGAGCCAAAAGGGCTACCATGTTAAGTTGGCGGATTGGGTGCGTATGCCCAACAACTACATTGTCTTTAGCGAGGCAGATGCGGACAGCAAAGCGGCAGAAATCGTCGCGGCAGGCAGAGCAAAGGTGGCCGAGTTGCTGGCAGCGCTAGGCGACGCGGCATCTACATTGCCGCACTATAGCCGCTTTGGCCCCCTCGCCCTTGCGCATCGCATGTTCCTATTCGGCCTCAACTACATGGGGCGCTTCTACCGTGCCAACGACGCGTGCACGGGCTGCGGAGCCTGCGTTACCATGTGCCCGACGCAGTGCATTGCGCTAGACAGCGATGCCCGCCCCCGCTGGAAGGCTGGGTGCGAGCACTGCATGTGCTGTGTAAATTTCTGTCCGGAGGCAGCGATTGAGTTCGGCCGCTCCACCAAGGGTAAGAAGCGGTACACCTACTGGATGGATAAAGCAAAAGGGACGTTGCGTCACGAAAGCGGTAGTTAATGCCCTTGCAGCCGTGCTACACATAAGACAAACGTAGGCCCTTCGAAGTCTCCGCTGTTTGTTGTACGACTACCAGACGGCCCGGGGCGCAAAAGCCAGCGCCGCCAAGTAGCCCTTATGCGGGGCAAACAAAAAAGCCTAAACGGTTAGCGTTTAGGCCCTTCTCTGCGGCGCCCGTCAAAAGGTCGTCGCTCTCGGCGATCTTCTCTTTTGGGCACTTCTTCCTCTATCATCAGACCAAGCTCGTTGGGGATAGCAGCCCGGCGGGAGAGGTCGATGCGGCCGCGCTCGTCAATGCCGATAACCTTGACGGGCGTTTCATCACCAACCTTGACGACGTCCTCCGTCTTTTCCACCCGTTCATGGGCTAGGCGTGAAATGTGCACCAACCCGTCTTTGCCGGGGAATATTTCCACAAAAGCGCCATACTTCTCCACACGCGTCACCTTCCCCAGGTAGACCTCTCCAGGGGCCACTTCCCTTGTTAGCGCCTCAATCATCTTTTGGGCCAGTTGGCCCATTTCCTGATTGACCGCCGAAATATAGACGGTACCGTCATCCTCAATATCTATCTCAGTGTTAGTTTCAGTAGTGATTTTGTTAATCATCTTGCCGCCAGGTCCGATAATATCACGTATTTTATCAGGATGAATCTGCACGGTGATGATGCGCGGCGCGTAAGGAGACATTTCCTCGCGCGGCCGAGGAATGACCATCAGCATCTTGTCCAAGATATGCAGATAACCAGCTTTAGCCTGCGCCAACGCTAGGGCAAGAATCTCCCGGGAAAGTCCCTTGATTTTGATATCCATCTGTAATGCCGTAATGCCATCCCGTGTCCCGGCAACCTTAAAGTCCATATCGCCCAGAAAGTCTTCCATACCCTGGATGTCACTTAAAATAGCTACCTCATCGCCTTCTTTAATCAAGCCCATGGCGATGCCGGAAACTGGTTTTTTAATTGGCACACCAGCATCCATCAAGGCCAGCGTAGAGCCACAGACACTACCCATGGATGTGGAACCGTTCGACTCCAGCACTTCGGAAACCAAGCGGATAGTGTAAGGAAAATCCTCTCGCGAGGGAATCGCTGGAACCAGCGCCCGCTCCGCCAGAGCACCGTGCCCCACATCCCGGCGACCGGGGCCGCGCATGAAGCCAGCTTCACCTACGCTATAGGGTGGGAAATTATAATGGTGCATGTAGCGCTTCGTCTCCTCCAGCGTCAGGCCATCCAACCGCTGTTCATCACCAGGCGGTCCCAGTGTGCAGATAGTCAGAACCTGAGTCTGTCCACGCGTAAACAAGCCTGAACCGTGTGTCCTGGGTAAGACACCCACCTCCGAGCCGATGGGCCTGATTTCAGAGGGACGACGGCCGTCGGGCCGGGTGCTTTCCTGCAGGATCATGGCGCGCATCGTTTCTTTTACGAGATTATCGAAGATGAAGCGGATGTCCTTATCTTTTTCGGCATAAAGAGGAAGAAGCTGGGCGAGCGCTTCTTTCTTAGCGCTACTGATTGCGGACTCCCGTTCCTGCTTCTCATGGAGGCGCAACGCCAGTTCCACGCGGTCTCTGCAAAACTCACGTACCTGGGCAGTGATGGCCGCATCAGGCGTAAAAGCGGACACCGTCATTTTTTCAGCACCAAGCTCCTGAACCATCTGTTCCTGCAACGCCACTACTTTCTTATTGGCTTCGTATCCGGCCATAATCGCTTCCAGAATCTCTTCCTCAGTCAGCTCAGAAGCGCTGGCCTCCACCATCATAATGGCCTCACTCGTGCTGGCCACCACCAGGTGCAAGCGAGAGTGTTCGGCCTGCGCCTGCGTAGGATTAATGACCGGATGTCCCTCTACCCAGCCTACGAAGGAGGCGGCAATAGGGCCAGCGAAAGGAATATCAGAAATGGATAGCGCCGCCGAAGCACCGCAGATAGCAAGTATTTCCGGGGCACAGTCCTGATCAACAGAAAGCACTGTAGCCACAATATGTACAGAATTACGAAAACCCTTTGGGAAAAGCGGTCTGCAGGGCCGGTCTGTCAGCCGAGATGCCAGAATCGCTTTTTCCGTAGGACGTCCTTCGCGCTTAATGAAGCCTCCTGGAATTTTGCCTACCGCATAAAGTCTTTCCTCATAATCAACCGTCAACGGAAAAAAATCAATGCCTTCGCGCGGCTCAGGCGAAACTGTAGCCGTCACCAGCGCCACCGTATCCCCATAACGCACCAGGACCGCACCGCTAGCTTGCTTGGCTACTCTGCCGGTTTCAAAACTCATTTCCCGACCGGCAAGTTCTAGCTTAAATGTTTTCAAAAGTAACATCCCTCCTTGCGAACTAATGTCTTGACAACAAGCGGGGTTTCCCCCCGCTTGTTGTGTTTGTTGCCCGCAAACTATTTGCGCAGATTCAGTTTCCCTAAAATGCTGCGATAGCGCTCGGCATCAATTTTCTTCACATAATTGAGCAAAGCCCGGCGTTGGCCGACCATTTTCAGCAACCCGCGACGCGAATGATGATCCTTTTTGTGCATCTGCAAATGCTCCGTCAAGTAGTTGATGCGCTCCGTCAGCAGAGCGATTTGGACTTCGGGGGAACCGGTGTCCGTCTCGTGCAGGCGGAACTTGGCAATCAACCCCTGTTTACGGGTAGTATCCAAAGCCACCGCTTTCACCTCCTTTTTTCAGATCCCCACTAAGCCAAGGTAAATGCAGACCGTCTCACGGTCCGGAGAAGCAACTACCCTAGCCTAAGGTTTAACATCGACATTCTATCATACTACAGAGGGAACGGCAAGGATTATGTGGCAATCCATTGGCGGGCGCCAGCTACATCTTGGCTAATCTGCTCTACTAGCTCGGTGGAGCTCGCAAAAGTCTTTTCATCTCTGATTTTTCGCCAAAACTCTACAGTTAATTCCTGTCCGTAAAAGTTTCCAGCAACATCTAGCAGGTAAACTTCCACGGCTGTCTCCCCCTTACAAAAAGTAGGTCTCCTGCCGACGTTAGTCACTCCCCAAAACGACCGACCTGCCACCAAGGCACGTGTCAGATAGACGCCATGACCCGGCTGGATAACATCACACGAGCTCAGCACATTAGCCGTTGGAAAGCCAAGCTTGCGTCCTCGGCCGTCGCCAGGTACCACCGTGCCACGCAGATAAAACGTATAGCCCAGCATCTCGGCCGCTTCCTCCACCCTGCCCATCAAAAGAAGGGTGCGAATTCTGGAACTACCTGCCGGCTCGCCGTTGACGGCAACCGGATCAATAACTTTTACCGTAAACTGGCATATTTTTCCGAAATTTTGCATGTCTTCAGTACTGCCGGATCCATAACAACCGAACGTGTAGTCAAAGCCTACAACCACGCCGCTGACGTCAAGCTGCCCTTTTAAAATTTCTTTGGCAAACTTCTCCGGAGTAATAGCGGCAAATTCTTTGGTAAATCGGTGAACAATAGCATAGTCAATACCAGCGGCAGCAAGCAGACGCATGCGATCCTCCATACTAATCAGGAGAGCGGGGAACCTTTCCGGCGCCAGAACCTGCAGCGGGTGGGGTGTGAAAATCAGGACAGAGCTCTTGCCGCCACGCTCTTTAGCTGCGTCAACGGTTGCCTGGAGAATAGCACGATGCCCCAGGTGTACACCGTCAAAATTACCAAGAGAAAGCACATGTGGTTCACGGCATGCTTGCCTGAAAAATGAGATTCCATTAACTATTTCCATTTTCTTCACCTACATTTAGTCAGCAGTCCAAAAAACTTTTTGCGGTTGCAACTTGTCACCGGAAAAACGGGCCACCGCCAAGAGCTCCCCGCTTTCGCTACAGAGCTGAAACAAGGCATTTTCCAGCAGCCCCTCGCAGGAAACAGTGCCGCCGTGTTTCACCCTCTCCGCCTGCTCAGCCGGCAGTCGGAGAGCCGGTATTTTCTGCAGAGCTGTCTCAACGGGCAGGAAAACTTCATGCAGACGTCCGACGGCCGCAAGTTCTGCCAAATAGGCCAGCGTTTGGGCTTCTGGCAAGAGATACGGCCCCACTGCCGTGCGCAAGAGAAACGACATATGGCCGTATGTGCCGAGCTTTTCTGCAATCGCCGTACAAAGGGTGCGCACATAGGTGCCACGCGAACAGGTCACATCAAACATAACTGTGTTCCGCCCCAGTTCAACCAGTTCCAGGCGGTAAATATTGATTGACCGCGCCTCTCGCTCCACAGTCTCGCCGCGTCTGGCAAGCTCATAAAGCCTTACTCCCTTTTTACGGACTGCTGAGTACATCGGCGGGACTTGGGCACCAAGACCGAGAAACTGAACGAGTACAGCACGGACCGTCTCTTCATCTAGGATGGGGACACTCTTTTCTGCCACAATACGGCCGGAAGCGTCTTCAGTATCAGTGGCGACCCCCAAAGTAAGTTCGGCCCGATACGACTTGTCCATCTCCAAGACGTACTCAGCCGCCCGCGTGGCGCGACCAACACACACTGGCAGCACGCCAGCCGCGCCGGGGTCGAGCGTCCCGGTATGCCCTACCCGCTTCTGTCCGGTTAGGCGCCGCACGCAGCTAACCACGTCGTGGGAGGTCATGCCGGAGGGCTTTAAAACATTCAGAATTCCTTCCATAGCTTCGCTGCTCAATCCTTAGTCCGGGGCAGGATATTCTGAAGTGCGGACAGTATCAGAGTTACGGCACTATCCAGATCAGACTCCAGCGAACAGCCGGAGGCCCGTGGATGTCCTCCACCACCGAAAACTTCAGCTACTTTGCTCACATCAATATTTCGGGAACGGAAGGCTACCTTAACTGACCCCTCCTTTTTGGCGCGGAAAATCAGGCCGATTTCTACATTTTCAATGTTTTTGGCAAAATTAACAATTCCTTCTAAATCCTCGTCCTTAGCGCCTGCTCGCTCCATTTCTTCCTCCGTAAGGACCATCCAGGCTATGCGTCCGTCTGCCGAAAACTTTAGTGACTCCAAAGCTAATCGTAGAATGAACGTGGCTGCCCTAGTGCGCAGGTCAAAAACCGGCAGCGAAAGCTCCTGCGGCTTAGCGCCAGCCTCCAGCAATTGAGCGGCAAGGCGATAGGTGCGGGGTGTAGTATTTTCATACTTAAATGAACCTGTATCCGTGCTGATAGCGATAAAAAGAGCAGCGGCTACTTCTGCTTTCAGAGGCAGCCCCATTTCAGATAACAGGTCAAAGATGATTTCTCCAGTGGCAGCGGCGGCCGGATCGACAAAATTTAAGGTGCCAAAGCGCTGGTTGGTAGTATGGTGGTCAATGTTGATAATCAGCCTGTCTTTGACAGCCGCCCAGACAGGACGGAGGCGCAAGGGATCGCTGCAGTCCAGTGTCACAACACGGGCGAAGGCTACGTCTGGCACCTCCCCAGACACCACGTGTTCTGCCCCCCGCAGAAAACGATAGCGAAACGGCACTCCGTCCGCAGAATGCATCGTGACAGGCAAGCCAGCCTCCCTCATGGACAGACCCAGCCCGAGCAAAGAACCGATGCTGTCTCCGTCCGGCAGGATGTGCGTTGTTAGCAGTGTTTCACCAGGTTTTCTCAGCTCAGCGGCGATTTCCTTCAGACTATTCAATTGGTCCTTCTCCCCCGTCTTTATTCAGGCCGCGCAGCAACTGATTGATGTGGGCACCATAAGCTATGGAGTGGTCGAGGTGGATGGAAACTGCGGGTGTGTGCCGCAACCGAATCCGCCGGCCGATCTCCGTGCGGATAAACCCTACTGCTTTTGTTAAAGCTTGCAGAGTTAGTTGCTGTTCTTCCTCACTGCCAAAAACGCTGATGAAAACCTTGGCATGCCGCAGATCGCGGGTGACATCGACACTGGTCACACTAATAAAGCTGCTGATGCGCGGGTCTTTCAGCTCGTTTCTCAGGATCTGGCTAAGCTCTCTCTTTATTTCCTCCGCAACTCTTTGCGCACGCTGTTCAGACATAGATATCCCTCCACCTAGTCAGTACTACATAAAATCTGGGTTATCATGCGCCGTTAGAAAATCTGGCTGGAGCTCTGGATAACCTGTATCTGGGTATCTCTCTCTGCAAAATGCAGGACTTGTTCCAATAGTCGGTGAGCTTGGGCACTGTCTGTCGACACGCAAGCTACAGCGATAACCGACAACTGCCATTTATCATGCTCGTCAACTTCAGCTACCGAAACATTAAATCTTTGCCGGAGTCTCGCGATCAGCGATTTCAGCAGGGATCGCTTCGCTTTCAGCGACAAAACACCAGGAAGGCGCAAAGTGATTTCGCAAAGACCGATCACCATAGAGACACCGCTTAGACAGGGTTAAGCTGCTGCATGGTGTAGGATTCGACCAAGTCACCTTCCTGGAAATCATGAAACTTTTCCAGCAGAATGCCACATTCGTAGCCTGCCACCACTTCTTTGGTGTCCTCCTTGAAACGTTTCAACGTCTCAATTTTCCCTTCATGCACCACAACCCCATCGCGAACAATACGAATACCGGCATTTCGGGTGATCTTGCCTTCGATCACATGACAACCGGCAATAGTACCAAGTCGGGAAACCTTAAATATTTGCCTCACTTCGGCTTGCCCCAGCACCACTTCCTTAAAGCGTGGCGCCAGCATCCCGGTCATGGCAGCTCTGATGTCTTCAATAGCCTCGTAGATTACCCTGTACAGACGGATATCGACGAGTTCCCGCTCGGCCATCTTGCGGGAACTCGGCTCGGGACGTACGTTAAAGCCTATAATGATCGCATTGGAGGCAGATGCCAACATCACATCCGATTCGGTAATGACCCCCACGCCCCCATGCAACACCTGCAGACGAACCTCATCGCTTTCCAGTTTCAGCAACGCTTCACGCATGGCCTCTACTGAACCCTGGACATCTGCCTTGAGGATCAAGTTCAGGTCTTTGACTTCCCCCTCCTGAATTTGCTTAAAGAGGTCCTCCAAAGACACTTTAGCCGTTTTCTTCAGCGATATTTCCCGTCGCTTTTCCTGTCTTCTTTCCGCGATCTGTCGGGCGGCCCGTTCGTCGTTGACCACCTGAAGCACATCTCCCGCCTGCGGCAGATCCGTCAGACCCAGCACCTCCACTGGCGTAGAGGGACCGGCCTTTTTCAGACGCTTTCCTTTATCATCAACCATGGCCCGGACCTTCCCGGAAATACTGCCGGCAATAACCGGATCTCCCACATACAGTGTGCCGTCCTGAATTAAGACAGTCGCCACCGGGCCGCGACCTTTGTCTAGCCGAGCCTCCACCACGGTACCGCTGGCAGGCTTGGTCGGATTAGCTTTAAGTTCGGCCATTTCTGCGACTAACAGGATCATTTCTAACAGTGTTTCCATACCCTGTCGTTTCAGTGCCGACACATGGACAAAGACTGTGTCGCCACCCCATTCCTCGGACACCAGACCATATTCTGCTAGCTGTTGTTTAACTCGGTCAGGATTGGCGCCGGCCTTGTCAATCTTGTTAACAGCCACGATAATGGGCACCCCCGCCGCTTTAACATGGTTAATGGCTTCTACCGTCTGCGGCATAACTCCATCATCGGCAGCCACCACCACAATAGCTATATCGGTGACTTGGGCACCCCGTGCTCGCATAGCGGTAAAAGCTTCGTGGCCGGGTGTATCGAGGAAAACGACTTTTTTACCAGCTACCTCCGCCTGGTAGGCGCCGATATGTTGCGTAATGCCGCCCGCCTCCCGCGCCGTGACATTAGTCATGCGGATGGCATCGAGCAGCGAAGTTTTGCCATGATCAACATGTCCAAGAACAGTGACAACGGGAGGTCGCCCGCGCAAGTCCTCCTCGCGGTCTTGCACCGTCTCCACCAACCCCGCTTCGACCGGATCTAATTTGACTTCTACCCTAAACCCGTACTCTTCCGCCAGCACCTGGGAGACGTCCACGTCGATAAACTGATTGATGGTGGCCATTATGCCCATATTCATAAGCTTGGCGATAATCTCACCGACGGAGACTCCGAGTCGGTCAGCCAACTCTCCCACAGTAACGCGGCCTTCCAGGACAACGGTCGATTCTCTTTTTTGCTGCTCGTCACGGTTGCGTGTTTCGCGCCGCGCTTTGCGCTCCAAACGGTCGGCACGGCCACGGCGCCTTTCTTTTCTTTTCTCCGGCAAGGGAGTCACAGAAGCCGTTTTTGCCTGCGGGGCTCTGACCTGTGGCCTCGCCGGAGTACTTCCTTTGTTGACCTTAGCCACTGTTGCTACCGTACCTGGCTTAACTATAGGCTTCTCATTCCCTACTCTTGGGGCAACTGAAACTCCGGGGGTATTACCTTTAGCAACCTTGGCAGCGGTGGCGGGGCTAACTGCAGGCTTCTCACTTTCTGCTTTTTGGGGAACTGAAACTGCGGGCGGTTCACCTTTACCAGTCAGTTGGTAAGTAATGCGCCGCACAGCCTCATCTTCCAACACACTCATATGATTTTTCACGACAAAACCAATATCCGCCAGCAGGTCAATAATTCGCCTGCTCGGCACGTCCAGTTCTTTTGCCAACTCGTGAACACGGACCTTGCCCATTGTTACACCTCCATTAGTTTGGCCTCCTCAAGTCCCAAGATGGTTCAGGCCTTCTTCCCGGGCCAGCTCCCGCAATCGTGACGCAAAACCATCGTCCAGTAAGACAAGCGCCGGGCGGGGAGAAAGACCGGCGGCCCATCCAAGTTCAGCACTGGTAGCATAGCTTAACAGGGGAACGGTAAATGTCCGGCATTTGTCTCGATATCTTTTAGCCGTGGCAGGACCGGCATCGTAGGCCAGCACCAGTAGTCGGGCGCGCCCGGCGCGAATGGCCGCCAGGTTGTCATCCTCTCGCCAGGATAGCTTACCTGCCCTTCTAGCCAGACCCAGATGTAAAAGAATTTTAGACGTCATCCTCATCGCCGGCAGACAACTGTCCAGCCAGTGCCTCCACCACAGCCGGGGAAACCGGGTGTTTAAGGCTGCGTTCAATGCGTTTGGCCTTAACCGCCGCCTCCAGGCAAGCGAGCTGGCGGCAGAGATAAGTACCCCGACCCGCCTTTTTCCCGGTAGGGTCCACTTCTACATGACCCTCAGGCGTTCTTACCAGACGGATCAACTCGCGTTTAGTTTTTTGCTGCTGGCAGCCAATGCAGACCCGCAAGGGAAGTTTGCGCTTTTTCAACTGTCCCCGCTCCTTTCCTCTGGTTCGGGCACTGCGCCTGCCAGAATGCTAACGCCCTCCTCCTGACCAGCAACGGTCGTAGAGCTTCCTGCGGTCGGACGGGCACGCTGCGACGCTTGGCTTTCACTGGCAATATCTATTTTCCAGCCGGTCAGTTTAGCCGCTAGGCGGGCATTCTGTCCTTCCCGGCCGATGGCCAGGGAAAGCTGATAGTCAGGAACAACGACGCCGGCTATTTTTTGCTCCTCCTGCAAGTTGACTAAGACAACTTTGGCCGGCGAAAGGGCATTAGCGACAAAAACATCCGGATTCTCATCCCACTTAACCACATCAATCTTCTCACCGCGCAGTTCGCTTACAATCGCCTGCACCCGGGCACCTTTATGGCCTACGCAGGCACCGACCGGGTCAACATCCTTATTGCGGGAATGAACAGCCAGCTTAGAACGATAGCCGGCTTCGCGGGCCACCGACTTAATCTCTACCGTGCCGTCAAAGATTTCTGGCACCTCCAGCTCAAACAAACGCTTCAGCAGTCCCGGGTGTGTCCTGGAAACAAAGATCTGCGGACCTTTTGTCGTCTTTCGTACCTCTGTAATATAGGCTTTGACTCGTTCTCCCTGCCGGTACTCATCGGCTGGCATCTGCTCTGCAGGTGCGAGTACCGCTTCAGTTTTGCCGAGATCGATAATCACATTTTTCTGCTCCGTCCTCTGCACAATGCCGGTGATGATATCATCCTCCCGGTCAATATACTCTTCAAAGACAAGCTCCCGCTCCGCCTCCCGGATGCGCTGAATAACAACCTGCTTAGCCGTTTGCGCCGCAATGCGCCCAAAATTTTTGGGAGTTACTTCCTTCTCCACTATATCTCCGTTCCGGTAAGAACGGTTTAGCTGACTCGCCTCACTCAGAGAAATTTCCAGTTGCGGATGGGTGGCCTCATCCACTACCACAAGACGCATGTAAACTTTGATCTCACCTGTTTCTTTGTCCAGTTGGACGCGGACGTTGGCCGCCGTATTGAAGTTGCGCTTATAAGCCGAAACGAGGGCTGCCTCAATGGCTTCAAACAAGATCTCTTTTTTTACACCCTTTTCCCTCTCGATGGCTGACAGGGCCGATAAAAAATCCTCGTTCATCTGTGTTTTCCTCCTTTCCTGCCCTTTTCCGCAAAAACAAGCTTGGCTCCCGCAACTTCGGCAAACGGGAAACGCACCAAGCCAGCTTCTTCGTCTTCCAGCAAAATTTCCTGCCCCTCCAAACCGAGCAGCACCCCGCTGAAATTCTTCTTCCCGTCCAGCGGGCTGTAAAGACGGCAGTGCACCAGACGGCCGGCAAAACGTCTGAAATCCTGCTCCTTTTTTAGCGGTCGCTCAATCCCCGGCGAAGATACTTCCAAACAATAGCTGAAGGGGATAGGATCAGTACGGTCCAGATCCTCTCCCAGCGCCTTACTCATGGCTTCGCAATCTTCCAAAGAAATACCGCCCTCGCGGTCAATAAGTACTCTTAAAATTTTCTGGCCGCCTTCCCTGACAAACTCCACGTCAACCACTTCCAACCCCACGCGTACCGCATGCGGGGCGGCTAGGGAGGCGACGACTTCCGTCACAGGCAGTTTAGCCATCTCTTTCTTCCCCTCGTCTTCCCTTGCTGGTGGCACATTTTCGCCAATCAAGTCTGATACGCCAGAAGAGTGGGGATAGTCCCACTCTTCTGGCGCCGCTGTCATGTCCGACCAACCATTGCCATCTTAACATATCTGACGACAGTTCGCAAGTAGCGGCGAAATGAGCGGTAGGCACAGCCTCAGCTGCTTTTAGCGTAGCAGCGGACAATCTCCCAGTACATCCGTAGGCGAGCGGCAAACCCCCTCAGCAATCCCATCTTCTCCTCTTTGGTCACATGCGTAAGATTATGCAGCTGGACCTCCGCGACAGGCAGGCGCTGCGCCTCTATCTGTCTGGTTAAAGCTATCTCAAAGCCAAAACGGGTAATGTCCAGGTCGTTAACGTGTTCTAGCGCCTCCCGCCTGACAGCCCGCTGCCCTGTCAGGTAGGGTGCTACCCTCTGCGCCAAGTCGGTAGCCATTCTGCCGCATTCAAAGAGACCAATACTCATGGTCGCCCGTCCAGATACAACTGGTGCCAGCAGTTGTCTGACATGCCCGGCGTGCAAACCGACCAAGTCAGCGTCAAGAAAAAGAATCACCTCAGCCTGACTGCGATCCAAACCGGCCTTAACCGCCCCCCCTTTGCCGCGATTTTCCGGCAAGGAAACAAGCGTCACGCCAAAGCTTGCCGCTACCTGGCCCGTGCGATCCGTAGAGGCATCGTCAACAACGATTATCTCGGCAATTTCAGGCAACTTAATCAGTACAGTAAGGACATCACCGATCGTTTTTTCCTCATTAAAAGCTGGGACGATGGATACTATTCTCACGGCTTTTCCCCCGTTATCTTTCTTTGTAAATAGAGCTGAAGATGGTGCATAAATTCGTCCAGCAGACGCTCCGCAGGGACCCGGCCAACGATTTTCCCGGCACAGAAAATCAGGCCCTGCTTTTTCCCGCCAGCGATACCAAGATCGGCTTCCCGCGCCTCGCCAGGCCCGTTGACCACGCAACCCATCACGGCCAGTGTCAGCGGGGCGGTGATAGCGGCTACGCGCCGTTCCACCTCTGCCGCCAGCGAAGCCAAATCAATCTGGCAGCGACCGCAGGTGGGGCAGGAGATAACACGCGGGCCAAAACGACGCAACTCCACTGCGGAAAGGATCTTTTTGGCTACTTTAATCTCTTCTGCGGGTGGGGCCGTCAGGGAAACGCGCAGTGTATCACCAAGCCCGTCCAGCAGCAGCGCACCAATTCCCACCGCTGAGTAGACAGTACCGGCAAAAGATGTGCCCGCCTCCGTCACGCCGATGTGGAGGGGGTAGTTTACCTTTTCCGCCAGCAGACGACAGGCTCGCACGGTAACCGGCACGGAGGAAGACTTAAGAGAAACGATCAAGTCGCGGAAATTCAGCTTTTCTGCCAAATTGATGTTATCTAGCGCCGATTCCACCATGGCCTCGGCTGTGACGGAGCCGTATTTGGTCAGAAGCCTCTTCTCCAGAGAGCCGGCATTGACCCCGATGCGGATAGGGATACCTCTGCGGGCTGCCAGGGCCAGGACCTCCGCAAGCCTCTCTTCTCCGCCAATGTTGCCCGGGTTGACACGCAACATCGCCACTCCCGCTTCCAGTGCCAAAAGTGCTAGGCGGTGATGGAAATGAATATCGGCGATCACGGGAAGCGGCGAACTCTGAACCAACTCTGGCAAAACAGAAGCAGCATCCTTATCAGGAACAGCCACACGCACCAGCTCACAACCGGCAACAGATAGTTCGTGAATCTGGGCAAGCGTAGCTTGCAGGTCGACGGTGGAGGTGTTTGTCATCGACTCGATAACGACCGGTGCACCGCCGCCGATTATGAGCGGGCCCACCTTTACCGGTCTCGTTGATTCGCGTCTGAACACATTAATGCTCCTAAAAGAAGATATCGAGACGCACTAAGTCCCGGTAAGCCACAACAATCATTAATAAAATCAGGACGGTAAAGCCGACAAAGTGGACAAAAGACTCTTTGCGTGGATCAACCGGCCGGCCGCGCACCGCCTCCAGGAGAAGAAACAGCAATCTGCTGCCATCAAGCGCCGGAATCGGCAGGAGATTAAGCAATCCTAAGTTCACGCTGATAATCGCCGCTAGCGATAGCAGATTAACCACACCGGTGCGGGCAGCTTCACCCACAATCTGAACAATGCCCACCGGTCCTACCACATCAGGCGCGATACGCCCCGTAAGCATCTGCAGGATACTGGCCCCGATAAACTCCAGAAACCGGACCGTATTGGAGAAGCCCATCTGCAGGGAAGGGAAAAAGGCATAAAGCCTCGTTTGCGGTGAAATACCGATTAATCCTAAACCAGTCTGCGGGTCGCGCCGCGGCGTCACCTGCACCGTCTGGCGGCGTCCATCCCGTTCAAAATCAATGGTGATTTGCTTCTCGGGGTTGGCGTTAATCTGCTTTACTACTTCCGGCCAATCATTAACCTGTTCCCCCGCGATGTTTTGCAGTATATCGCCAGGCTGCAGGCCAACATCAATCGCGCGCCCTCCAGGCAGCAGGCCCCCGATAGCCGTTGACTGATGGTACGGAATGCCGGTGAAAGCAAAATAGATGAGTGAAAAAAGCAATATGGCCAAGGCAAAGTTCATTAGCGGACCTGAGATAATAACGGCAAAACGACGCCAGACAGGTTGTCGCTGGAAGCTTCCTTCCAGTTCGCTCTCTTCGGGATCTTGGCCTACTAGGCGAACAAAACCACCAAGTGGAAAAAGGCGCAGGGAGTAAGACGTCTCCCCTGACTGCCAGCCGAGCAGGCGCGGCCCAAAGCCAATGGCGAATTCTGTGACGCCGATTCCTGCTTTTTTGGCCACCAAAAAGTGGCCTAGTTCGTGAACAAAAATCAGCAGACCAAAAATAACTACTGAAGCGACAAATGTCTGCATTTTCTCACCCTTTCATGGCCGAGAATGCCCTGGCTGCTTCCCTGGCCTCGCGGTCAGCATCCACTAAGTCTCCCAGCGTGGGGGCTAAAACTACCTTATGTTTATTCATCACCGCTTCAATTATACGGGGAATGGCCAGAAAGCCGATGCGGCGTTTCAGAAAAAGCGTGACAGCCTCTTCGTTGGCGGCATTGAGGACGGCCGGCATACTGCCCGCTGCAAGGCCAGCGCGGTAAGCTAGGCTCAGGCAAGGAAAACTTTCCGTGTCAGGGTCGCTAAAATGCAAAGCACCAAGACTAGACCAATCTACACGCGGCGCTTCCCCGGCCAGCCGCTCAGGAAAAGTCAGGGCGAACTGAATGGGCACACGCATGTCGGGAGCGCCAAGCTGGGCCAGTGCAGCGCCATCACGAAATTCTACCAGCGAATGGATAATGCTCTCCCTGTGGACCACCACTCTGATCCGCTCGTAAGGCAGGTCGAAAAGCCAGCGGGCCTCGATTACCTCTAGTCCCTTGTTCATCAGCGTAGCAGAGTCCACAGTAATTTTTGTGCCCATCTGCCAGTTAGGGTGGAGGAGCGCTTGCTCCGGAGTAACGGCGGCCAGCTCAGAGCCGGACAGACCAAAAAACGGACCACCGGAAGCAGTAAGGATGATTCTTTCCACTACAGAGCTGTCCTGGCCCTGCAAACACTGGAAAATAGCTGAATGCTCACTGTCTACCGGGATAACAGGCACACCTACCCGCGCTGCCAAAGGCATGACCAGATGCCCTCCGGCCACCAACGATTCCTTGTTGGCCAGCGCTACGCCCGTACCTGAGTCCAGAGCAGACAGCGTAGGCTTCAGCCCGGCAAACCCTACTAAAGCGTTTAAGACCAAATCTGCGCCACTTTGCCCCGCCAGCCGGCAAAGTCCCTCTTCCCCTGCTATAATTTCCAGATTCAGGTCACGGAGTCCTGCCCGTAGTTCACGATAAAACGAGTGGTCGCCGATGGCTACCAGCGCCGGCTTAAAGCGTCGTACCTGTTCAGCCAGCAGCTTCACTTCTCGGTTAGCGGAAAGGGCCACGACACGAAACCGTTCTGGGTAAGAGGCCATAACTCGCAGCGCTTGGCGGCCAATGGACCCGGTGGAACCTAGCACCGCTATCTTTTTCTTCATCTGCCTTGAGCTCCGAAAAGATAGGAAAAAAGTAAGTACGCTACCGGGGCGGCAAAGAGCAGGCTGTCCAAGCGGTCCAGTACCCCACCGTGTCCCGGCAACAATGTCCCCGAATCCTTGATTTGCGCCCAGCGTTTCAGGACTGATTCAGCAAGGTCGCCACACTGACCAGCCAAGGAAAGCAAGAGCCCCATCAACAATCCTGACGGGCGGGAAAAGCCAAGTTGCGGAGCCAAAAGGAAAAGAAGCATCGCGGTACAAAACAAAGCGCCAAACGCTCCGGCCCATGTTTTTTTCGGGCTGACCGTGACTAGCAACCGTCTCTTGCCCCAGAATCTACCAAAAAAATAGGCGCCAGCATCACTGACCCACACAGCCAGAAAAAGAGTTAGCACCGACAGGAAGCCTCCCGGCGTCTCGCGCAGCAGCAACAAAAAACCAAGCAGGGTGGTAATATAAACTTTACCCCACAGGAGAATAGCTAGGGAACGAAAATCTAGAGGGAAGCTTAACACCCAGAAGATGTTCAACAACAGGAAGAACGCAATGAACAGATGAAAAAATGTTCCGGGGCCAAAGCTAAGCAACGCCATGAGCATAGCTACATTAGCCAAGTGGCCAAGCGCCAGCAGCGGTTTGGCCCGCAAGCCGCCAAGCTTATAAAGTTCCCGGAGTGCCAGCGCTGCTACCAGAGCTACCAGTAGAAAAAACGGCAGCCCGCCAAAATATGTCGTTGTCAGCACAAGAGGAATCATCACCAAAGCACTGACAAGTCGCTGCCTCAGCATGCCATCATCACCCTACAGCTTAATCCCGCCGTAGCGGCGGCTTCTTTTTTGATAAGCATCAATGGCTTCCAACAGGTGCCGCCGGTTAAAATCTGGCCAGCAAACTTTGGGAAACCAAAATTCCGCATATGCCAGCTGCCAAAGCAAGAAATTGCTCAGGCGGAATTCGCCGCTTGGGCGGATCAGCAGATCAGGATCGGGAAGTCCGGCCGTAAAAAGATGCCCTTCTACTGTTTCCTCGTCAACTTCCGCCGGGTCCAATTCGCCTGCCGCGCTCTGGCGGGAGATTTCCTGCACAGCCCTGACAATCTCAGCCCGGCTGCCATAGTTGACGGCAAAGGTTAAAACCATCCCCGTATTATCTGCCGTCTCTGCCAATGCCTGCCTAGCCGCCTCCCGGGTAGACGCCGGCAATTCATCCAGAGCGCCGATAAAACAGATCCGCGCATTCCTGGCTTTTAATTCCGGCAAATCTGACCGAAGAAATTCGCTGGGCAGACGCAGCAAAAAGTCTATCTCCTCCTTGGGACGACGCCAGTTTTCTGTCGAAAAGGCATACACCGTCAGAAATCTGACTCCTATATCTCCGGCGGCGCGGATGGTCCGCCGCAGTGCCTGCATCCCGGCGTAATGACCTGCCGAGCGCGGCAGGCCACGACGCCGGGCCCAGCGCCCATTACCATCCATAATGATAGCGATATGGGCCGGAATATTAGGCCCCTCCGACTTTGCTGCAGACAGATCTGGTCGCGTACGCAGAAATGCCCTCAGGCGTTGCGTCAAGTTATTCACCTCTTCGTTGGTAAAAGCGGACCCCCTCGTGAGAGGGGGCTTTTAGCGCATCATTCCTCGACAATAGCTCCATGTGGGCAATCCTCGACGCATAAGCCACATTCAACGCAATCGCCAGTAATCCGGTACACATCGCCCTCTTCGATGGCCTCGCTCGGACAGGCCTCAAGGCAGTTGCCGCAGGCTAGGCACTCTTCGGTAATCTTATAGGCCACAGTTACACCTCCTTTCAAACCTCCATAATCTCCTTTTCTTTGGTTACTAATACTTTTTCTATCTCTTCAATATATTTATCAGTCAGTTTTTGCATGCTCTCCTGTAGCTTCCGCAATTCGTCCTCCGTCAGCTCACCGTTCTTTTCACTTTTTTTCAGTTCCTCGTTGACGTCGCGACGAATATTACGAACAGCCACGCGAGTTTCCTCCGATTTTTTTTTGACTACCTTGACCAGTTCCCGGCGCCGTTCCTCTGTTAGCTGAGGAATGGCCAAGCGGATAACAGAGCCGTCGTTGTTTGGCGTCAGCCCCAGATCAGACTTTAGTATGGCGCGTTCTATCTCAGCCATGGTCTTTTTATCCCAGGGCTGGATAACGAGGAGGCGCGGCTCCGGCACAGAAATATTGGCCAGCTGGCTAACCGGCGTAGCGGAGCCGTAGTATTCCACAGTAATTTTGTCGAGCAACGCAGGGGTAGCCCGCCCCGCACGGAGTGTGGCGAGTTCCCGGCGCAAAGTAGCAACCGTCTTTTCCATTTTGCTTTCGGCCATGCTTTTAATTTCCTGAACCATTCCTCATTCACCCCTCACAATTGTTCCAATCCTTTCGCCCAGAATAACTCTTTTTATATTGCCCGACTTATTTAGGGCAAAGACAATAAGCGGAAGTTTGTTATCCATGCACAAAGAGGCGGCCGTAGAGTCCATCACGCCAAGCCCTCTGGTCAGTAACTCTTTGTAGCTCAACTCGGCAAACTTTTTTGCCTCCGGACAGGTTAGCGGGTCGGCATCGTAGATGGCATCTACCTTTCCTTTGGCCAGCATGATCACTTCCGCCTCAATCTCTGCGGCGCGCAGTGCCGCCGTCGTATCGGTGGAAAAATAAGGATTCCCAGTGCCGCCGGCAAAAATAACAACCCGGCTCTTTTCCAGATGCCGGATGGCCCGGCGGCGAATATAGGGCTCCGCAATCTGGCGCATTTCAATGGCTGTCTGCACACGTGTGTCTACTCCGCAGCCTTCCAAGGCATCCTGTAAAGCGAGAGCGTTTAATACGGTGGCCAGCATCCCCATATAGTCGGCCGTAGCCCGATCCATGCCGCGCTCGCCAGCAGGAGCACCACGCCAGATATTACCTCCCCCGACAACAATGGCTACCTCTACACCCAATTTTTGCACTTCATCTACCTGTGTGGCAATATCCCGCAACACATCGGAGTCAATACCGTATCCCCTGTCTCCGGCCAGCGCTTCACCACTCAATTTCAGAACAACGCGTTTATAAACAGCTTTTTCCATGCAGCCCTAACCTCCCGTCAGATATTCTACACAGCCTGTCATTTTCCTGTAAAAAAAGAACACCGAAGTGCTCTTTTTTTGTATTGTCATGCGCTTATGCTTACCGTGAGGTCATCTGTGCGACCTCTGCAGCCAAGTCGCAGGCCTTCTTAGCCAGTCCTTCGCCCATCTCATAACGCATAAAACGGCGGATGTTGATGTTCTCGCCAGTTTTAGAAATTTTCCCCTTTAGCAGGTCAGTAACAGTAATGTCTGGATCGCGGATAAACGCCTGGTCCAGCAAGCAGTTTTCGGTGTAAAATTTCTCTACACGACCAGCCACGATCTTATCAACAATCTTTTCCGGTTTCCCTTCGTGAAGCGCCTGTATCTTCAGAATTTCTTTCTCTTTTTCGATTACTTCTGCCGGGACGTCTTCCCGGGAAAGGTAAGATGGGTTTGTCGCCGCAACCTGCATAGCAATATCCCGGACAAAAGAGCGGAACTCATCGGTACGGGCTACAAAATCAGTTTCGCAGTTGACCTCCACCAACACGCCAATCCTTCCGCCTAGATGGATATAGGCGTCTACTACACCTTCGGCAGCGATGCGGCCTGATTTTTTGGACGCCGCTGACAAACCTTTCTGGCGTAGCAACTCGATGGCTTTGTCAAATTCGCCACCCGTCTCGGTGAGCGCCCTTTTACAGTCCATCATTCCCGCCCCCGTTTTTTCACGGAGTTCCTTGACCAAGGTAGCGGAAATCATCTTTTCCCTCCTTATCTATCTTTTAAGATAGCCGAACGCCCAGCCAATTACTCAGCCTCAGCAAGAACCGCCACAGGCCCGGTTTGTCTGTCATCAAGCACAATATGGTCTTGGCGCCCTTCGAGTCCTTCCAGGACAGCATCGGCTAGGCGAGAGGAAATCAGTTTTACTGCCCGGATGGCATCATCATTGCCGGGGATGATGTGGTCAATTTCATCAGGGTCACAGTTTGTATCCACAATACTGACAATAGGAATCCCCAGTTTCCTGGCTTCGGCAACAGCAATTTTTTCCTTGCGTGGGTCGACAATAAACAGCGCTTCAGGAAGCTGGCGCATGTTCCTCACGCCGGCCAGAAACTTGTTCAGTTTCTCATGCTCATGGCGCAAGCGCAGCACTTCCTTCTTGGTCAGTACATCAAAAACACCGTCTGCTTCCATTTTCTCAAGCTGCAGCAGGCGGTTTACCCGGTTACGAATGGTCCTAAAATTTGTAAGCATCCCCCCGAGCCAACGTTGGTTGACATAGGGCATACCACAACGCTCAGCCTCAACCTGAATAGACTCCTGAGCCTGTTTCTTTGTGCCGACAAACATAATCCTGCCGCCGTTACCAGCAAGAGCCCTGACGTAACCGTAAACTTCATCAATCATCCTGACCGTCTTCTGCAGATCAATGATGTAAATGCCGTTCCGTTCCGTAAAAATATAGGGCTTCATTTTTGGGTTCCAGCGGCGTGTCTGATGTCCGAAGTGAACACCAGCTTCCAGCAATTGCTTCATGGAAACAACCGACACTTATCAAACCTCCTCTTTAGTTTTTCCTCCGCTGCCTTCACTTTTCCGCGGCACCAGGTTGTCCAGGCACACCCGCGCAAATCGAGCAGCGTGTGATTTTTGCACAGCACCTACTATAGCATACCTTGTCAGATTTGACAATCAGCTCTGACGGAAAAAACTTACGGCTACTTTCTTTGTTGCGCCTGCGTCGTCTTTTCCTTAATTGCTTATCTGCAGGCGCACTCGCAAAGGTAGCCGTCCATAAGCCAGAACTTCAAAGATCTTGCCGTGCAACTCCTGACTCAAGGTTTCCTGCACTGTCAAGTAGACGTTATCGCCCATGTTTTCGGCTAACGCTGAGGTATCGACTCCTTCTAGAATTTTCGTGGCCGCCTGTTCCGCGCTTTCCCGAATACTTTGGCGTAGCTGGCCAAGCAACTCTTCCGGGACGCGAAAGACAAAGCCAGCTATTTCCATCCTGTCTGAAATAAGCTGCTCGCGCATCTGTGCCTCGACAATGCTGGGAATCTTCGTCTTGGCTGTGTCAATCAGGCGAGGCAAGTCCTCTCTGGCCTGGATCACAACCCGCTCCCTCACCATCCGGGCAATCTCACCGCTATTCAATGTGACTGTCACACCGTGGTAAGTAAGCAGCAAAACAACTCCGCCGAACAGCAAAAGAAACAAAAACAAAGCACTGGCGAACCCGGCCAGGAAGGACGGAAGATGAGCTCTTCGCCTCTGTTGCACAGGCTTCACCCCTGCCATATATTATGTCATTTCGGCGACCTTTTATGACTTGAGGAAAAGCGAAAGTAGCAGCGTTTAACTCCGGGCTCCTTTGCGCTTTGCCAGCTGGTCGAGCAAGTAGGGATTTTTTACTTTTATGTACGTCCCTTTCATGCCGAGAGAGCGAGACTCTATAACTCCGGCACTTTCAAACTTGCGCAGTGCGTTGACAATAACGGAGCGGGTAATACCAAGCTGGTCAGCAATTTTGCTGGCCACCAGCAACCCTTCGTCGCCGCTCAGTTCCTCGAAGATGTGCTCTACGGCCTCCATCTCTGAGTAGGAAAGCGTACCGATGGCCAATTGGACAATGGCCTTATTGCGTGCTTCCTCCTCAATCTTTTCCGCCTTGGAACGCAGGATTTCCATACCTACCACCGTAGCACCGTATTCAGCGAGAATCAGGTCTTCCGGAACAAACTCCTCGTTAAAGCGGGCCAATAAAAGCGTACCCAGTCTTTTAGCACCGCCGACAATCGGTACAATGGTCGTAATCTTACTGGTAAACAAGCAGGCCATCTTTTCAATAAAGACACAGGCATTGCATTTTTGCCTTAGGTTTACACGAGACTCATCGTGGCCAAGCAACAGCTCATTGTATTGTTCGGGGAAGATACCAGTTTTTAGCACTTCGTTGACCATCAGCTCACACTCAAATTCATCAACGAGCGCGTAGCCTAGGATTTTACCGGCGCGGTCGGCAATATAGATATTGGCATGGATAACAGTGCTTAAAACATCGGCTACTTCTTCAAAGTCCACATGCTGTCCGGCCGTTTTTTGTAAGATCTTATTAATCCGGCGAGTTTTTTCGAGTAATGGCATCATTAGCATAAGGATCGTCCTCTCTTGGCTTATTTACAAAATATACCGGCTTAAATCTCTGTTCCTGACAATATCCTGCAACTTATCGCGGACGTAGAAATCAGTAATCCTGACGGTCTGTCCGGAAATTTCGGGGGCATTAAACGAGAGGTCTTCCAGAATTTTTTCCAAGATGGTGTGCAGGCGTCGCGCTCCGATATTTTCCATCTCCTCGTTCAGCTGCCGTGCCATAGCAGCGATTTCGGCAATGGCATCGTCACCAAACTCCACTACTACCCCCTCAGTAGAGAGGAGAGCCGTATACTGTTTAATCAACGCATTGGCCGGCTCTGTCAGGATCTGCTTAAAATCATCTTCACTTAGGCTGTGCAGTTCCACCCGGATGGGAAAACGACCCTGTAGTTCCGGAATCAGATCGGAGGGCTTGGACACGTGGAAAGCGCCGGCAGCAATAAAGAGCATAAAATCAGTCCGGACAGGGCCGTATTTGGTCATTACCGTGGAGCCCTCGACAATTGGGAGAATATCTCTCTGCACACCCTCCCGCGAAACGTCTGGGCCTCCCTGGTAACCTCTGCCGGCTACCTTATCAATCTCATCTAGAAAAATAATTCCCGCCTGCTCCGCGCGCGCCACAGCATCTGCCGTTACTTCATCCATATCAATAAGCTTCTGAGCTTCCTCCTGCTGCAGTATCTTTCGCACTTGGCTGACGGGCAGACGACGCTGCTTTTTTTTGCGTGGGAAAATATGGCCCAAGACATCTTGGAAATTAACACCCAGCTCCTCCATTCCGGAGCCAGAAAAAAACTCCAGAACTGGAGGGCGTTCGTCAACTTCAACTTCCGTCGCTTCATTTTCGAGCTCGCCTTCCAGCAGCCTGAGGCGTAGTTGGTTCCGGATTAATTCATTACTTTGCTGTTTCTCGCGAAAGTCATCATTGTCTTCCGGGTTGTCGCTGGTAGCGGTACCTGGGAAAAACATGCTCAAAGGGGCCATCCGTTCCCGCTGCAGGGGAGGCGCCAGAAGATCCAGGAGCCGTTCCTCGGCCAACACCTTAGCCTTGGCCTCTACACCGGCCATTTTCTCTGACTGGACAATACGGATGGCCGTTTCCACTAGGTCACGAACCATTGTTTCGACATCGCGACCCACGTAACCTACTTCCGTAAACTTGGTAGCCTCTACCTTAACAAAGGGCGCCTTAACAAGTTTGGCCAGGCGGCGGGCAATTTCCGTTTTGCCAACACCTGTCGGACCGATCATAATAATATTTTTGGGGTAAACCTCCTCGCGGAGTTCCTCCGGCAGGCGCTTCCGCCGATAGCGGTTGCGCAGGGCAACCGCCACGCATTTTTTGGCTTCCTGCTGTCCGACGATATATTTATCTAGTTCAGCGACAACTTCTTTCGGTGTCAACTCTGCTCTATTCATTCGGGTCCTCCGCCAAACTCAGATTTCTTCCAGAATAATATTATTATTAGTAAAAACACATATTTCACTGGCAATATGTAGAGCCTGCCGCGCTATTTCTCCGGCGGAAAGGTCGGTGCTGCGGAAAAGTGCCCTAGCGGCGGCCAAGGCGTACGGTCCACCGGAACCGATGGCCGCTACGCCATCGTCAGGCTCAATCACCTCACCGCTGCCGGATAAAATCAACAGGCCATCGGTGTTGCCCACAAGCAAGAGCGCTTCGAGGCGGCGCAACACTTTATCTGTGCGCCATTCCCTGGCTAGTTCCACCGCAGCACGCCGCAAGTTGCCACGGTACTTCTCCAGTTGCTCCTCAAACTTCTCAAATAAAGTAAACGAGTCGGCTACCGAGCCGGCAAACCCGGCCAGCACCCGTCCCTGGTAAATCGTCCTGACCTTTTTAGCTTGATGCTTCATAACTGTACTGCCGCCAAACGTTACCTGGCCGTCTCCAGCCAAAGCGCAACGGCCGTCCTTTAACACCGCTACAATGGTAGTCGAGTGAAACATGCGTGCTCCTCTTAGGCCCGGGGATGAGCGTCTGCGTAAACCTTTTTCAGCTTCTCCCTGGTAATATGGGTATAAAGTTGCGTTGTAGAGACATTTACATGACCCAGCAACTCCTGCACAGCCCGCAAATCGGCGCCGTCATTTAGCAGGTGGGTAGCGAAACTATGCCGGATGCTGTGCGGACTGACTCGTGCCGCCAAGCCGGCTTGCAAGACATACTTCTCCACGACGCGGCGCACACCCCTGTCTGTGAGACGGCAGCCGTATTTATTCAGCCAGAGGGCCTTTTCTTTTTCGCCGGCATTATTCTTGCGGAGGAGATGCGGTCGGCTCTGGTCCAAGTAAGCTTGGACGGTGCGCCGCGCAAAGCGACCCAAGTAAAAAATTCTCTCTCTGGCTCCTTTGCCAAGGACAACGCCTTGGCCGCTTTGCAATTCCAGATCACCGGTGTTTAGGCTAACCAACTCGCCGACACGGAGGCCGGAAGCATAAAGCACCTCCAGCAAAGCCGCGTCGCGCAACCCAGCAGGCATAGCCGTGTCGGGGGCAGAAAGCAAACGCAGCATTTCCTCCAAGTACAGGAATTTAGGCAATTTTTTCCCTAAGCGAGGAGTAGCAACAGCGGCCCAGCACGTAGCACTAAGCACTCCCTCCCGGGCCAAAAAGCGTAAGAAAGAGCGAATGGCTGAAAGTTTACGTGCCACCGTGCGACGTTCGTAGCCTTTGGCCTGCAAGTGAGCTAAGTAATGCCTGAGCGCCAGATAATCTAATTCCTGCGGGAAAATCATTCCCCGCTCATCGAGAAAGTAAAGGAATCGGCCAATGTCCTCGGCATAATTTCTGACCGTGTGTCGGGAGGCGTTTTTCTCTGCTCTCAAAAAAGCAGTAAAACTATCCAAGAAATCAACCATTTTCCGCCTTCCTCCTGCCCAAAATCTTAACATATCAAAAATGGCTTTGCAAGTTAATTTTGACTATTGACGCGCCATTCATCAAGCTTTTCCAGAGCAATGTCGGCCAAAGCACGCCGACGCTCTTTTTTCGCTACCCGGCCAGGCAGCGGAGGAAGAAGGCCAAAGTTGAAATTCATCGGCTGAAAATTTCCTGGGTCAGCCGTGGTGATATAGCGGCAGAGAGCACCATGCGCCGTTTCCGGCGGACAGACAAGCGGTGACAGCCCCCGTGCCAGGCGGGCGGCATTGCTACCCGCCACCAACCCCATTGCGGCAGACTCCACATAACCCTCCACTCCTGTGATCTGCCCGGCAAAAAAAAGTCTTGATCCGACATCCTTAAACTGCAGCGTCGGCAGCAACATGCGGGGTGAATTGAGGTAAGTATTGCGGTGCATCACACCAAAGCGCACAAACTCGGCCTGTTCCAACCCCGGAATTAAGTGTAGAACCCGCCGTTGTTCTGACCAGAGCAAACGCGTCTGAAAGCCTACCAGGTTATAAAGGGAAGCAGCAGCATTATCCTGGCGTAGCTGCACCACGGCGAAGGGGCGGCTGCCGGTGCGGGGGTCTGTCAGCCCTACCGGTTTGAGAGGGCCAAAAAGCAGCGTCTCAAACCCTCGGGAAGCTAGGACTTCGATGGGCAAGCAGCCTTCGAAGTATTTGCTCACTTCGCCGTCACAGTGGCCCTGGTGGACTGCTGCTGTTGTCAAGGCCTGGTAAAAGCGCCGGTACTGCTCCTCATCCAGAGGGCAGTTAAGGTAGGCGGCCTCCCCTTTATCGTAGCGGGAAGCGCGGAATATTTTATCCATATCCAGCGATTCCGCAGTGACAATCGGAGCGGCAGCATCATAAAAATACAGCGACTGCTGTCCGGTCAGCCGGGCAATCGCCTCCGCCAGGGGTGGCGAAGTCAGCGGCCCTGTGGCCAGAATAATCGGCTCGGCAGGGTTTTCAGGTATTGCCGTAACCTCTTGCTCAATTCTCGTCACCAGCGGATGCTCGGCAAGAACACTACTCACAGCGCGGGCAAATCCATCCCGATCCACAGCGAGAGCTCCTCCTGCGGGAACGGCGTGCTTGTCGGCTAGGGCAATGATGAGTGAGCCGCATAAGCGCATTTCTTCTTTCAGCAGACCTGCTGCATTTCCCAAACCAGCCGCACCCAGCGAATTACTGCAAACCAATTCTGCCAGTTCGCCGGTATGATGTGCCGGCGTCATTTTACCTGGCCGCATCTCATACAGGCGCACGCGCACCCCAGCCTTTGCGACCTGCCAGGCCGCTTCTGCTCCAGCCAACCCGCCTCCGATAATGGTTACCTCAATCATCTGTGCTTTCTCCAGTCTTTATTTTTGAGGCCTTCCCGGACGCTTTTCTTTTTTCAACTTTTTTGGCTGTCGGTAGTACGGCTTGTGTATCCTGCAGAAGGTGGCCGCATTCTTTCCTGGCGCAACGCCACACGTCTCCTTTTTTAACAGTCAGATAACGGCAAAGAGGACATTTTTCTTTCTCCGGAAGATCCCAAGTTGTTACCTGGCACTCCGGGTACCCGGCGCACCCATAAAATTTTCGGCCCCGCTTGGTCTTCCTTTCTACTAAAGATTTCCCGCACTCCGGACAATCCACCTCGATCTCCCGCACGATAGGCTTGGCAAAACGGCACTCAGGAAACCCCGGGCAAGCTAAAAACAGTCCGAAGCGTCCCATTTTACGAACGAGCAACCTGCCACAGTTGGGGCAGGGCTCATCTGTGACGTCAGGTGTCAATTCCACCTTTTCCATCCGCTCTTCCGCCACCTGAAGGTCCTTGGCAAAGCTATCATAAAAATCACGGATTACCTCGACCCAAGCCATTTCCCCGGCAGCGACTTGATCCAATTTTTGCTCCATTTGCGCCGTAAAGTCGACATTAAGAATCTCCGCAAAAAATTCCAGGAGCTGTTCAAGGACTACCCGTCCCAGTTCCGTGGAGAAAAAAAGCTTCTTCTCCCGCGTAACATAACCACGAGCCTGCAGTGTCTCCACGATGGGAGCATAGGTGCTCGGGCGGCCAATCCCTTTTTCCTCCAGAACCTTAACCAGCATGGCCTCACTGTAGCGTGGAGGAGGCTCGGTAAAGTGTTGCGAAGGCTTTAATTCCCGCTTTTGCAGTTCAAGACCTGCCACAAGTTCGGGCAGGGGGCCGCTGTCCTCTTTTTCTTCTACGTCCTGTCCCTCAAGGTAAAGCCTCATAAAACCGTCAAACCGAACTTGTGAACCGGTAGCGCGGAACTGGCAGTCTCCAGCCGTTATTTCCGCTGTGACTGTATCATAGATGGCCGAACTCATTTGGCTAGCCAGAAAGCGTTCCCAAATCAGCCGGTATAGCCGGTACTGATCCCTCGATAATTTATCCTTAACCTGCTGCGGGGTGCGGCTTACCGCAGTGGGGCGAATCGCTTCATGGGCAGCTTCGGCCCCTCTTCTCGCTTTATAGACGGGAGGTTTATCGGGAAGATATGTTTTGCCAAACTCTTTTTCTATAAAAAGACGCGCTTCCGTTTGGGCGGCCTCTGCAATCCGCGAGGCATCGGTACGGATATACGTCACTAGTCCGACCAGGCCTCCTTCTCCCAGGGAGAGTCCTTCATAGAGCTGCTGAGCCAGCATCATTGTCCGGCGCGAGGTAAAGCCTAGTTTGCGGGAAGCCTCCTGCTGCAAGCTGCTGGTGATAAATGGGGGTGCCGGGTGGCGGCGGCGTTCTTTCTGCTTCACACCTGTGACCACAAAAACCTTCTCCTGCAATTCGCCAAGCAACGCGTCAATCTCCGCACGGGAAGCAGGAACATGCTTTTTGCCTTTGCGGCCGAAGTAGCGGGCGGTAAACTCAAAGCTGCCTGTCCGCAGGAGCGCTTCGAGTGTCCAATATTCTTCTTTCTTGAAATTATCAATCTCTTTTTCCCTGTCTACAATGAGGCGTAGCGCCACCGACTGAACCCGGCCGGCAGAAAGGCCTTTTCTAATCTTCTTCCATAACAGCGGTGAAATTTTATAACCGACCAAGCGATCCAATACCCGGCGGGCCTGCTGCGCATCCACCCGTGGCTGATTTATGAGGCGCGGTTTTTTGAACGCCTGTTTAATGGCTGCCTCGGTAATCTCATGAAATTCCACACGGCATGGTTCTTCCTCATCGACGCCAAGCGCCTTAGCTAAATGCCAGCAGATCGCTTCTCCTTCTCTGTCGGGGTCAGCAGCCAGAAAAACCTTTTCTGCTTCTTTTGTGGCCTCTTTCATTTCTTTAAGAATAGTGCCTTTGCCGCGAATAGTAATGTATTTAGGCGCAAAGTTATTCTTAAGATCGATGCCGAACTGACTTTTGGGCAGATCTATACAATGGCCTATGGAAGCCAAAACCTGATATTTTTTTCCCAGATATTTTTTGATCGTCTTCGCTTTAGCGGGTGATTCAACAATGACGAGGTAATCAGACAATAGTAGGACACCCCCCGTTTTTTAGACCGTCTGTCGATTTCTTTGCTTAACTTAACTTATGTACTATTTTATCTTGGCTATACGCGTAAGTAATAATTCCCCGGCAGCTTTTTGACAAGCAGCAGCAGCTCCAGTTCCACCAGTATGGCCGCCAGTACCTGCACATCTAGGCTACAGCGTTCCAGCAACACGTCAAAATGGACCGGTTCAAACTCAAGAACTGCTAACACTACCTGCTGTTGCGGCATCAATTCTGACGCCAACTGCCTTTCCCGGGCGGGCGGTGCCAAGCCGAGCTCCAGCAAAACGTCTCCTGCCTCTTCCAGCATTGCTGCTCCTTCCTTCAGCAGCTTGTGGCAACCGCGGCTGTAGGGACTGTTAATACTGCCCGGAATGGCAAACACCTCGCGCCCCTGCTCTAGGGCACAGTCGGCCGTGATGAGCGCGCCGCTTTTTTCCGCCGCTTCCACCACTACCGTGGCCAGAGACAGGCCGCTAATAATCCGGTTGCGCTGCGGAAAGTGCGGTGCCTTCGGCTCCGTCCCCGGCGGAAATTCACTTAGCAGCACCCCGGCCTGGACTATTTTTTCCCGCAGAGGCCGGTTCTCCTGCGGATAGCAGATATCAAGCCCACAGCCGAGGACAGCAGCTGTCCGCCCGCCGCCCTGCAGCGCTCCCAAGTGGGCACAGGTATCAATACCACGGGCCATCCCACTTACTACCACCACACCGGCACGCGCCAAATCAGCCGCCAGCCTAGTAGCAGCTGCGCGACCATATGCTGTAGCCTTACGTGACCCTACCACAGCCACACACGGTGCGGCCAGCACAGACAAATCCCCGCGGTAAAAAAGCAACGCCGGCGGATCGTAAATCTGCTGCAAAAGCCGAGGATAATCCGGGTCAGCTAAAGTAGTCACCCGAAAGCCCTGCTCCAGCAAATTTATCCACTCAGCGTCAGGATTAATCTTCTCCCGCTCCGCCAGCAGCGCCGCTACCGCCCGTGCCGACAGACCGGTCCGTGAGAGGCTGGCCTCTGTAGCTGTAAAAGCGTCTTTAGCCGAACCGAAGTATTCCCAAAGCAAACGGATTCTGCGGGCGCCAAACTCCGAGATCCGGCAAAGAGCAACCCAGTACCTAGTATCGCTCATAGCTGTCCCCCCCGTGCTTTTCCATTTTATTCTACGCCACAACCAGGAATCCTGCCCACATTTTCTCACCTACCAGCATTCGTCACTGGCAGATGACAGGCCACGAAACGCTCCGGTCCGCTGGCCAGTAACAAGGGCGGCACTTTCCGGCAACGCGAAGAGGCCCGGGAGCAGCGCGGATGGAAACGGCAGCCGTCTGGAACGGCAAAAGGGTCAGGAATCTCCCCCCAAAAGCTGGAAGTCCTTTTTTTTCTGGCCGGGTCAGGCCACAGGTAGGCCTCAAGCAGCATGGCCGTGTATTGATGACCAGGATCAGACAACACTGTCGAAACAGGACCGTTTTCCACAATTCTGCCGAGATACATGACAGCGATCCGCTCACAGAACTGACGAACAGCAGCTAAGTTATGAGTAATGAACAGGTAAGAAAGGTTAAACTGCGTTTTAAGTTCGGCAAGCAGGAGCAGCAGGTGGGCCTGAGCGGAAACATCCAGTGCCGCAAGGGGCTCGTCAAGCACCAGCAGCCGGGGACTGACGGCCAAGGTACGGGCCAGCGCTACCCGCTGCTGTTGTCCGCCACTAAGCTGATGCGGATAACGGCCAAGCATATTACGGGACAGACCGACAACATCCAGAGTTTCCAGCACCTTTCGTCTCCTGGCAGCGTTATCACCTATTTTACGGACTTGCAATCCCTCTGCCACAAGGCTTTGCACATCAAGGCGAGGATTCAGAGAACCATAAGGGTTTTGAAAGACCATCTGCACCCAAGGCTGGCAGCCCAAAAAGTCATGTTTTTGGCCTTCGTAAAAAACCTCGCCCGCAGACGGCTTCAGCAAACCGGCTACAACCTTTGCCAACGTAGTTTTGCCTGAGCCGCTTTCACCCACCAGGGCGAGCGCCTCACCTGTGCCAACACTGACCGTGACCTCCTCGAGTGCCTGTAGCGCTGTGGCGGTGCTAGGCAAAATTCCGCAGGTAGGTTGATAAAAAACGCTGATTTTCTTCGCTTCAAGCAATAATTCAGACATGCCGCCCTCCTCCGGCGCGATGGCAGAAGACCCGGTGTGTCGGTGAAAGAATGATAAGTGACGGCATCTGGCGGCATAGCGCCCCGCCCTGCCGGCAGCGGGGCAAAAACGGACAACCTCCAGCAGGCCTGAACTGGTCCTGAAAAAATGCCCCCCCTGTACCTAGGCTACCACTACCGTCCAGCCTAGGTACAGAGTCGAGCAACATTTTAGTATAAGGATGCTGCGGCCGCCCAAAAAGCTCCGTCACAGTCGCCTCCTCCACCATCACCCCGCCGCACATAACCAGCACCCGGTCAGCCGCCTGTGCCACCACCCCCAGGTCATGAGTAACCAAAAGAAGCGACTTTTCCTGCCCCCTGACGTTTGCCTGGAGAAGCTCAAGGATCTGTGCCTGGACAGTTAAATCTAGTGCGGAAGTAGGCTCATCGGCAATAAGTAGCAGGGGGGAACAGGACAAAGCGATAGCCAGCATGACACGCTGCTGCAGTCCGCCGCTTAGCTGGTGCGGGTATTGATGAAAGCGACGCTTTGGTGGCACAAGCCCAAGACTACTGAAAAGACGCCAGGTTACCTGAACAGCACTGGCTTTGTTCATCTGGCGGTGTACCTGCAACATTTCAGAGACTTGCCATCCCACTTTCACCACCGGATTAAGCGAGGCAGAAGGATTCTGGAAAACCATCGCCATAGACTTGCCACGCCAGCCGGACCAAGCCTCCTGCCGACCAACAGTAAGGAGACGTCCCTGCAACCATACTGCTCCCCGTACCCAAGCACCCCCGGGGAGCAGACCCATGATAGCCAGCGCCGTCATAGTTTTGCCACTACCGCTCTCGCCCACAACGGCCAGTATTTCACCTTGCCTCACGCCAAAGGAAAGAGACTTGACAACATAAAAATTCGTCCTGCCATTATGGAACCCAACAGAAAGATTTTTTACCTTAAGCAAGGAGACGCCCCCGCCAACGGCCAGGGTTCAACTGTTGCCGTAGCCCGTCGGCCAAAAGGTGGAAAGAAAAGACCGTCAAAAAAATAAATACTCCCGGGAAAGTAGCATACCACCAAGCATGGCGGAAATAGTTTTGGGCCTCCCGCAACATATTCCCCCAGGTAGGAACAGCAGGCTGCACTCCCAAGCCAAAATAACCAAGCCCCGCCTCGGTAAGGATAGCCGCCGGGACAGAAAGCGTAGCCGACACCAGCACCGGACCAAGCGCATTTGGCAACAAATGACGCAGGATAATGCGGGCGTCGGAAGCGCTTAGCAGACGTGCCGCTGCTACGAAATCTGCCTCCCGTAGGCGCAGGAACTCCGCGCGGACAAGCCGGGCTGTGGCCGGCCAGCCTGTTCCCCCTATTACCGCGATAACGAGCCAAAAGCCCGGTTCAAAAAAAGCTACCAACAACAAGATTAAAAAGAATGTCGGGAAAGCCAGCACGATGTCGGTCAGACGCATCAACGCTGCCTCTGTTATCCCGCGGTAATAGCCTGCTACCGCCCCGATACTTGTCCCGATACCTATAGCCAGCAGCATAGAAAGCACCCCCACCGCCAGAGAAACACGGGCACCGAACAGAACACGGCTGAAAATATCACGGCCAAGCCTGTCGGTGCCAAAAAAATGCTCCCGACAAGGCGGACGTAAAGCCCTTTCCAGCTCCACACTATAAGGACAGTATGCGGCTAACAAGGGAGCAAAAATAGCTAACCCAAAAAGGAAAAAAACAAAACAAAGCCCTAGAATAGTGGGTGCGCTTCTCGTAGACATTTTCTCGCCTCCCCAAGCAGGTCATGGCTTTAGTCGAGGATCAAAAACAAGACACAGTAATTCAGCCAAAAGACTGGCCAAGGCGACCAGCAGAGCCGTGTACAGATTGACAAACATGATAGCCGGGTAATCGCGGGCCATGGCGGAAAAAACAACGAAACGACCCAACCCCGGCCAAGCGAAAACTGTTTCCACCACTACCGTTCCCGTAAACAGCACTGGTAGCGAAAGGGCCGCCAGAGTAACCAGAGGCAGAGCCACATTAGGGAGGACATGACGGTAAAAGATACGCTGCATCGGCAACCCTTTGGCTCTGGCCGTCCGGATATAGTCTTGTTCCAGAACATCTAATACCGCCTGACGTATGTACCGAAAATAATAGGCAAAAATGCCCGTAGACAGGACTAATACAGGCAGAACCATATGGCGCGACACATCCAAAATGCTGCCGTCCCCCGGCGTCCGCATACCTGCCGCCGGCAACCACGGCAAGTGATAAGAAAACAAAATCAAAAGCAACATCCCTGCCCAAAAGCTAGGGATAGAGATGCCGCAAAGCGACAAGAAATTCAGCGTACGATCAAGCCGCGACCCGCGATTTACTGCGCACAAAGCACCGTACAACATAGCCAGCGACAGGGCAAGAATAAACGCGCTACCGCTAAGCAGAATGGTAGCCGGTAGCCGCTCCACTACCAGTTCAGCGACCGGACGATTGTAGATGAGAGAAACGCCGAAATCGCCGCGCCACAAGCGGCTCAGCCAGGAAAAAAACTGGGCAGGCAGCGGTTTATCCAACTCTCTTAGCTGCAGCCAGCGCTCTACCGCCGTCGGGTCAGCGCGCAGCTCCGGGTTGGCCTGGAGTGGGCGGCCGGGAGCCAAATGCATCAGCAAGAAAGTAGCCACGGTCACCCCAAGAAGAACAACCCCTGTTTGGGTAATACGTCGCAAGATTAGCATGCACACGGCTTTCTCCCCTTAATCGCCAAGCTCCCACAGGTGGACATGATAAAAAGGCGTCTCCGGGTGCGGAAGAAAATTTTTCAGCCTAGACGTAGCAGCATGGATGGCCGGCCGGGAATACAGCCAGATCATGGGCACATCTTCCAGAATCAGCCGCTGTGCCTCCCGATAGAGGCGCGTCCTTTCCCGGCGGTCTAAAGTAGCGTTTCCAGCCTCCAGCAGCGCATCTACCTGCCGGTTGACGTACCCCAACCGGTTCCCCGGACCCCGCGAATGCCAGTGATAAGAAAGGTCCGGGTCAGGATCTGCACCGCGCCCCAAAATAACTAGGTCGTATGCACCATCACGCAGTGCGGAAAGAAAAGCCTCCCACTCCAGCACCACCACTTGCACAGTCACCCCAACAGTGGCCGCCTGGTCCTTAAAGAACAGGGCCACATTTTCACGCACAGCGTTGCCGGCATTGTAAATAAGTTTTAGATTAAGCGGCAAAACGTCGGCCTCCCGGAGCAATTTTCCGGCCTTCACCCGGTCAGGTTGCAGCTCAAGCTGACCGGGTTCATAAGCAAAGTGCAGCGGTAGCAGCGGGCCGCTGGCTACTTGCCCGTGCCCCAAGAGCAGGTTCTCCACAATTTTCTGCCGGTCAAGCACCAGAGAAAGCGCCTGCCTTACCCGACGATCAGACAAGGCAGTATGGCCGTTTCTCAGATTAAAACCCAGGTAATCGTAAGCCAGCCGCCTGTTTTGATAAACGGCAACATCCGGATCGGCCTGTAGCAGAGCAACATCCTCCACCCTGACCACAGTAGGCAACAAATCCAGCCTGCCCGCCAAAAACTCCATCATCTGCGTTTCCTGGCTCGGAATAATGCGGTAGAAGATATCCCTGATTTTGGGCTGGCCCAGAAAATAGTACAGGTTGGCCTGGAAATGCAGGTACTCTTCCGGCCGCCAATTTGCTAATCGGAAAGGTCCGTTTACTACGTGAGCCTCACGAGAATAGGCATGACCTTCAAGTTCTGTCACGGGAACACTGCCAAGCAGGTGGAAAGGCAGAGGCGCTAAAGCAAGATGCGATAAAAATGGCGCAAATGTTTCTGCCAGCCTAATTTCCAGGGCATAGTCGCCAAGCACCCGCAGGCCGGCGATTTCCCCGTCAGCAAAGGGAGAGCGGTGTCCATCCCGGTAGGCTGACGCTCCCTCTATACTACTGGCGAAAAGAAACATCCAGCCCGTGTAGTCAGGGTGACAAATGACCCGTAACGTAAAGGCCACATCCTCTGCCGTAACAGGCTCTCCATCCGACCAGAAAACGTCTTCCCGCATAGTCAGGGTATAAGTACGGCCGTCATTTCCGATTTCCCAAGCAGAAACGATTCCCGGCCTAACATCCAATGTCTCCGGGTCGGTAAATAAAAGCGGCGAGTGCAACAGGTAGCTCACCTCCGCAGAAGCGGCCTCCCGCACAAACAGAGGGTTCAGCGTCAACGGGTTACTCAGCGCCGCCACATGCAGGCTCTGCCGCTCCGCTTGTTCATCCTTTGCGCTACACCCGCAAAGTGCCAGCAGAATGAGACACAAAACGACAGTCATGGCCTTGAACCACACAACACCCCCTCCTATCAAATATCTTTACTCGGCCGTTGCTTTGAAAATGTCTTAATGCCGACAAAAAAGACAGCCAGGAATCTAGCTGTCTTTCGCAAACCTCTGAACCGTCAAAAAGATGCACTTATGCACAAAGAGCGATGAGTGACTGCATCAGTCTTATGTGCTCAGCTCCGGCAGATCCCGGTAAAGTTCCAGTGCCTGAGGATTGGCTAACGCGTCTCTGTTGAGGACCTCCTGCCCGTGGATAACTTTCTTTACCGCCATCTCCACTTTCTTGCCGTTGATAGTATAGGGAATATCGTCAATGGCCAGAATTTTTTCCGGCACATGACGGGGTGTGGTGTGCTTCCTGATGGTAGCCTTAATGCTGCTTTTCAACTCTTCGGTCAGTTCAAGGCCAGGTGCTAGTTTGACAAAGAGAATGACGCGCTCGTCAGTGCGCCACTCCTGACCTATTACGAGGCTATCAAGCACCTCCGGAACAGCTTCCAACTGGCGATAGATTTCTGATGTGCCGATTCTGACCCCGCCGGGGTTCAGTGTAGCATCAGATCGCCCGTAAATAATCATGCCCCCTGTGTCGGTCAATTCTACATAATCGCCATGGTGCCAGACATTTTTGAAAGTCTCAAAATAGGCGCCTAGGTATTTCTTGTCCTCCGGGTCATTCCAGAAATAAATCGGCATAGACGGGAAGGGTTCTGAGCAAACCAGCTCACCTTTCTCACCGACAACCGGCCGTCCTGCCAAGTCAAACGCCTGCACTTTCATCCCTAGGCCGCGGCACTGTAGCTCGCCCTCATAAACGGGAGCAATAGGATTCCCCAGGGCAAAACAGGAGATAATATCTGTGCCGCCGGAGATAGACGAAAGACAGACGTCCTCTTTAATCTCACGGTAGACATAGCGGAAACTTTCTACCGTCAGCGGTGAACCGGTAGAAAGGATGGTCTTCAGCGGCGTTAGATCATACTTATCCTTTGCCCTGACTCCGGCTTGTTCTGCCGAAGCGAGATACCTAGCGCTGGTACCAAAAACGGTGATTCTTTCATCCTGCGCCAGTTGTAAAAGCGCCCCCGCATCAGGGTAAAAAGGAGATCCGTCAAAGAGAACAATCGTGGCACCTACCGCCAGAGAGCTGACGAGCCAGTTCCACATCATCCAGCCGCAGGTAGTAAAGTAGAAAATGGTATCTTGCCGCGTCAGGTCGGAGTGCAGGATTAGTTCTTTGAGATGCTGAATTAGTGTTCCGCCGGCACCGTGGACGATGCACTTTGGCACGCCCGTGGTGCCTGACGAGTACATAATATACAAAGGATGCTCGAAAGGAAGCTGAGCAAATTCTATTTCCGGCGCGTTCTCTTTCCCCAAAAAATCACTGTACATGAGCGCTCCTCTGATGCCGCCCAGGTCCGGTGCTGCTTCAGTGTAAGGGACCACCACGACCTTTTCAATAGCAGGAATTTCCTCCGTAATTTGCCGTGCCTTAGCGAGTGAGTCAAAATTTTTGCCATTGTAAGAGTAGCCGTTGGCACAGAACAACACTTTGGGCTGGATCTGCCCGAAACGATCCATCACTCCCTGGAACCCGAAATCAGGAGAACACGACGACCAGATCGCGCCAATACTGGCTGTAGCGAGCATCGCCGCCACCGTCTCAATCATATTGGGCATAAAGCCCGCCACCCGGTCTCCTGCCGTCACACCGGCGGCACGTAAAGCGCGGCTCAAGCGCGCTACTTCGTTATACAGCTCGCGGTAAGTCATTCGTCTGGGCGGCGCAGCTTCTCCTTTAAAGACCAGGGCCGTCCGTTCGTCCCGGTAACGCAGCAGGTTTTCGGCAAAATTCAGCCTCGCCCCTTCAAACCATTCGCTGTTAAACATATCAGCGAAATTTTTGACCACACTAGTGTAAGGACGGGAAGCGATTATTTCCCCAAACTGCCACATCAGCGGCCAGAAATCAGCGCTATGGTCAACAGACCAGTTGTAAAGCTCGTCATAGTCCGCAAAATTTTTGCTGAACTTTTCATTGACCAAGCTGATGAAGCCGGTCATGTTGGCCCGGGACTTACGCTCGGCATTAGGCGTCCAAAGCGGCTTTTTCAAAGGCTAAAACCTCCTTGTGATGTTTCACCCTCTTTTTTGCAATATTTATGCCAAAAAACTTAAAATAAACCCCCATATGGGACGACGGCGGAGCTTTTCATGAAAGGTCCGCCGTCGTCCTGACTTAGAGACACAACTCTCAAGCTATGAGCAACAATACTGAAAAAACCACACCGGTATAGATCAGCGTAATAAAACAGTACCCCATCATGTCACGCATTTTAAGACCCGCAACTGCCAGGAGGGGAATGGACCAAAAAGGTTGAATCATGTTTGTCCACTGGTCACCGTAAGCCACAGCATTGACAATAACGGCCGGACTTACCCCTAAGGAGCTTGCCGCCCCAAGCATTATCGGGCCCTGGACCGCCCACTGACCACCGCCGGAGGGAATAAACATATTCAATATGCCTGCTGACCAGAACGCAAAGACCGGCAGCGTTTCCGCGTTGGCCACGACTATAAACCACTCCGACAAGACCTTGACCAAGCCGGTGCCTCCCATCAGGCCCATCAAGCCCGCATAAAAAGGATACTGCAGCAGTATCGGTCCGACGTTTTTTGCGGCTGCATTGATCAATCCCACATAGTGAATAGGTGAATTCGACAGGAGCAGCCCGAGGGTCAGAAATGACCAGTTCACGATGTTCAAATTCAAGTCCATTCCCCTATTAGAGAAATGGTTGAACAGAAATATGGCCATCAGGGCGCCGGCAACAATGTTAATCCACCGCATTCTCTCCAGTTTTTCGCCAAAAGTTGCGGGTGGAGCTTCTTTGGCTGTAGCGGCGTGACCTTCTTCCGTAATTTGAGCCATCACCTCATCAGAAAGCTCGACAATCCTGTCCGAGTCCTTGGGTTTCATTAAAGCCGCCAATATCGGGAGTGTGATGACCAGGAAAACTATTCCTAACAAATTATAACCCGCGAAAAGAGTAGCGGAGACAGGGATGATGCCGATCAAGGCTTCCATGGCATGACCTGGCGTGGCCACCATTAATTGGGCACTGCCGGAGTAGCCCATATGCCAGATCACAAAGCCGGAATAAGCTGCCGCTACGAGCAGGGGATAGTGAACCTTAATCCCCTTCTTTTGAGCTTGGTACTGGATGTGACGCGCCAAAATGCCCCCCGCGATTAATCCCAGCGCCCAGGCAATCAAGCTGGCAATAGCCGTCACAAAGGCTGCCAAAGCATAAGAGGTCGCCGCACTGTTAGGCAGGCCCGCAATTTTTTGCAAGAACCTTTTAACAGGACGCGTATTAGCAAGAGCCGAGCTGGAAAGCAAAGTAAAACCCACTTGGGCGATAAAGGCCATTAAACCGGCAAAACCGCCGCCCCAGGCCGTAACAGCACCAATAAACGTAGTATCTGTAAAGAGAAAAGCCATGATATACGCTAGGAAAGTAAGCAGTAACGCAAAAATGTACGGGTCTGGATAATACCTTTCCACAAAACGAACAAATGGTTTAGCTAATGAATTGATCATTGTGCCGCAGGCAAAAGCCTGCTTTCACCTCCCCTAGTAATTTGTTTGGCGTTTACTGAGCCGGCAACAATCCTCCTCAAACCCCAAAAGCACCACAACCTTCTGGCGAAATATTCAGTCTATTTATAATTCTTATAATTCCACCCCCTTTCTGCTCTTGACTTGTATATGCTCCAATCAGAGTATGGCTTCCCTAGGCTACATAATCACTTCATAGTTGTAAAAGCCTCGTCCCGTCTTGCGGCCGTAATGACCTGCTCTTACTAGTTGTTTTAACAGCAATGCGGGGCGGTATTTGGAGTCTGCGGTTTCTTTATAGAGCGTCTCCTGAACCATGAGCAGAGTATCGAGCCCGATTAAATCGGCTAACGCCAAGGGGCCCATGGGGTGGCTTGCGCCAAGCCTCAGCCCTTTATCGATATCCTCGGCGGTGGCTATACCTTCCGACAAAACAAGGATTGCTTCATTAATCATGGGAACCAGTATCCTGTTGACAGCGAAGAGAGGAGCGTCCTGCACGGCTATCGGTTCCTTGCCAAGTTTGATGGAAAGGTCCCAAGCCATGTCAAACGTTTCATCTGAGGTGTCATAAGCTCTGATGACCTCTACAAGCTTCATTAAGGGGACCGGGTTAAAAAAGTGCAACCCCACCACCTTATCAGACCTTTTTGTCGCGGAAGCGATTTCCGTAATACTAAGTCCAGAGGTGTTCGAAATAAGGCAGGTATCGGACTTGCAGATTTTACAAAGAGCGGCAAAGAGCTGTTTTTTGACCTCCATCCGCTCAAATACAGCTTCAATAACCAAGTCCGCGATTGACAGATCAGAAAGCTCCGTGGTTGTGGCTAGGCAGGATAGCATCTGCTCCATTTCCTCAGCAGTTTTCCGGCCTTTTTTTATGTCCCGGTGCAAATTATTCCGCATTATACTAATGCCCTTGCTAATAAATTCTTCTTTAACATCATTTAGAATCACTTTGTATCCGGCCTGCAAGGCTACCTGCGCAATACCACTGCCCATCAAACCGCTACCGACAACCCCAATAGTTTTTATCTCCATACTAATCCCCTCCCGTGCCTACTTTTAAGTTCTTTCCACAATCAAAGACACTCCCATCCCGCCGCCGACACAGAGAGTAGCTAGGCCGTAGCGGAGACTGCGCCTAGCCATTTCGTGCAATAATGTAACCACAATACGCGTTCCTGTGCAGCCGACTGGATGTCCCAAGCCTATACCGCTGCCATTAACATTAGTTATTTGCCTGTTCAACCCCAATAACTTTTCACAGGCCAGGTATTGAGCGGCAAAGGCTTCGTTAACCTCGATCAGCTCCATATCATCAATGGTTAATCCTGCTCTTTGCAAGGCTTTTTTCGTCGCCGGCACAGGGCCGTAGCCCATTAACTCCGGCTCCACACCCGCCCAGGCAAAAGATATTATCCTGCCCATGGGCTCTAACCCGAGTTGCCGGGCGCGTTCCGCCGTCGTCATCAGTACCGCTGCCGCTCCGTCATTAATTCCGGAAGCATTACCCGCGGTAACTGTACCGTCTTTGCGAAAAGCGGCCGGCAACTGGGCCAGCTTTTCCCTGTCAATATCTTCACGCGGGTGCTCATCCTTATCAACTACTAGCGGCGCTTTTTTGCCTCTAGGCACAGAAATGGGCACAATTTCTTCGCTGAAAAGTCCCTCTTTGGCAGCTTTTATGGCCTTAGCATGGCTCTGGAAAGCTACTTCATCCTGTTCATCCCGGGTAATCCCATATTTCTCCGCCAGATTTTCTGCAGTCACACCCATCATAATGTTAGCCACCGGGTCAGTCAGTATTTCCCAGACGGTGTCATGCATGCCGCCGTGCTGCAGGCGCTGTCCCCAACGAGCGGCTTTTAGCACATAAGGCGAAGAACTCATTACTTCCACACCGCCTGCGATAACCATGTCTACATCACCGTGATATAACTCATGATATCCTTGAATAATGGCCTGCATCGCAGAACTGCACTGCCTCTGCACAGTAACTCCGGTAGTTTCTTTGGGGAACCCAGCCTTCAGCGCCACCACCCGGGCAGTATTGGCGTCGTCAGTCCGCTGGAGGCACTGGCCGAGTATTATTTCTTCAACCAGCGCTTTATCCACGCCTGTTTTCTCCATTAAGGCCTGCACCACGGGAACAGCAAGATTAGACGGCAAGAACTCTTTGAACGCCCCGCCAAAATCGCCGATAGGTGAACGGCAACCGTCAATAATCACAATCTCTTTACCCAATTATTTCTCCCTCCCAGCCATTAGGCGCTGTAGAATATCAAGCACGCGCTTGCTTATTTGGTCTGCTCCACAACCAACAGTGTTAACCGACTCGCCGGCCACAACAATTTCCTCAGCGCTACCCTGAGGCCTAGCGGCACAATCCACAGGACAGCCGCTGATTACCAGTAATACATCTGTCTCCGGGGAGTCCCAAGATACAAACTCCGCCGCCGGCAACCTACTCGCGGCTTTAGTTTTTATCTCTTTTAAGATTTCTCCGCAGGATATTTGCGGGTTGCAGTTCCCGCAGAATTTGACGGCTATTTTAGCAGGCATCTTCATAGCCATCATTAAAAAGGTTATCTTTCATTGCCCGATCGATCACGGCTGGCCAGCCTTTTGGCCATTTTAACTTTATGCGCAAGATTACCTTGGCGAAGTATCATTACACGTTGCGCCTGAGGTGAACCGGCTCCATGCATGCTCTCCACAAGTGCTGTACCACCTGTCATGTTTTCCAGCAACCTTGCCATGCGCAGGCGCTCGATAGCGGGCACAGAATCCACTCCTTTGCTGTACTTCTCCACGTACTTACCAACCTCAGGGTGGTTTAAATCTTGTTCCGATGGCGTAGTAGCCAAGAGGCCTCCGGCGATATCGTGACTCAAGCGACAGATCTCATAAATATTTCTGGTGACATTAAGTTTTGTGACGTTGGCGAGCAGCGGGTCTACAAAGTATGAACCACACGGTAGCGGCCTTCCCTGGCTGGAGCAAGCTACTGAGCCACAGTAAATTGTTTCCGCCAGGTGAATCATCTCGACAATTTTATCCCTAATATGCGAAGCTTTCGCCACTCCATTCATTTCTGCCATGGCCGCTGTGGCGCCTATGAGAATATCGCTAACACCGCCTTTGCATCCGCCGTAGTTCTGACGGTGGTAGCAGGCGAAACGCTCCACCATCATGCCGGCAAAATCGTATTCACCGCACATAAACACCCGCTCCCATGGTACAAAAACATCTTCCAGTACGGTCAGCGCCTCTCCGCCTACCGCTCCGAAGCAAGCATTGCCTTGGTCCATTTCATCAAATTTGCGAGTGTCATTAGTCTGCCGGCCAAAGATATGCAATACACCAGGGGCGTCCACTGGGATAGCGCAAGCCACAGCATAATCCTTCTCTGTTTCATCCAAAGCAATGGTGGGCATAATCAGCATTTCGTGAGAATTAACGACACCTGTCTGGTGTGCCTTAGCTCCGCGGATGACAATACCTTTTTCGTTCTTCTCCACAACACGTACGTACATGTCAGGATCAGTCTGCTTACCTGGAGATAACCCCCTATCACCTTTCGGATCAGTCATGGAACCAGCGACCATTTTATCCGTCTTTTGCAGGTATTTAACGAAGTCTTTCATTCTTTCATGGTAGTTGGTGCCATACTTCTGATCTATTTCATAAGTAGTAGCATAAAGGGCGTTAATACCGTCAAAACCTACACAGCGCTGGTAGCAGGAACCGGTACGCTGTGCGATAGCCCGCAGCATTTTTACTTTCTTGATAAGGTCATCTGTGCTGTGATGGATATGGGTAAAGCGACTGACTTTTTCTCCGGTCAGATGCGAAGTGGCCGTTACCAAGTCTTCAAACTCCGGGTCATGCGCCATTTCATAAGTAGTTGCTGCCGCATTAACATGGGGCTTGATTAATGGATGGTCCACAATATTATCCAACTTTTCCCCGAACGCGTAAACAACCGTTTTCAACTGCCGCAAACTATCAATATATTCCTTACCTGTCATCATTTTCAAAGCACTTCCTCTCAGTTATTTATTTTTACAACATCCGCTAGTGCGCCAACCAACCGCCATCAATTACGATACTTTGCCCAGTCATATAGTCAGAAGCTGATGAAGCGAGGAATACTGCGGCTCCTACTACATCCTTTACTTCCCCTAACCTTCTGGCAGGTGTATTCTTCATAAGATGGTTAAATACTTTTCCCTCGTTTAGCGTTTCCTTATTCAATTCAGTTGTGATATAGCCTGGAGCTATGGCATTTACGCTGATATTATGGCGCGCCCAAGCTAAGGCCAGCGACCTTGTCATTTGGACAAGTCCTCCCTTGCTGGCGCAGTAAGAAACTATATTGGCATCTCCCACAAAGCTGAAGATGGATCCGATATTAATGATTTTTCCGTACTGCTGCTTAATCATTTGCGAGCCTACCTGTTGAGCCGTGAAAAAGGCCCCCTTCAGATTTAGATCCATAACAAAATCCCATTCCTCTTCCGTCATGGCCTCGGGAGGTTTTGTGACGGCAGCTCCGGCATTATTGATCAGGATATCAATGCGGCCGAATTGCTTAACCACTGCCTCGACAAGAGCTTGAATAGAAGCGAGATTGCGCAGGTCAGCGGCGTAAGCTAGCGACGACACACCTTTTTCTTGCAACTCCAAAGCCACGGCGTCACACTCTTTCTGATTGCGGCTAACTACCACAAGTTTTGCCCCTGCTTCTGCCAGGCCGTGGGCTATCCCTCGCCCAAGGCCTTTTGTAGCGCCGGTAACTATAGCAACCCTACCCGTTAGCGAAAAATCTGTTAACATTGGTCTTCATCTCCACTATATAACTTCTTCATAAACACCTTTGACAAAACATCCCTGGAATTCTCCAACATCGCCATATATCTGTCGAAGGTTAATCCTTTGAGGCCACCCCTCAAGTAAATACCTTCTGAATCAAGTGTCCTTGTTACTCTGACCTGTTCATCCGTGGGGGGCTCTGTCTCCTGCAAATCTGGGCTGAACTTTAAGTCCCAGCTCACCAGTGACTTTATCTCTTCCATCGTGGCCCCCGGATGCACACTTGCCACAAAAGCTTCTTTTGTAACAGGGTCAAAACGCATAAGGCACTTATCGGTAATAATAGCCTCGGGGCCTCCTCCCAGCAGGCCAGCTTTTTCGCGCGCCTCGTAGCCATCCAGATAACCCGGCGAGGTAATGTAATCGACTCTCTCCATAAAGCGGCGCGCCTGCATATTAATCATTAATATTGTTTTACGTGCCGAACTGGCAATATCGTTGGCGCCACCGCTGCCGGGCAACCTAGTCTTTGGTTGCTGATAGCTACGGTTACCGATGATTGTGGTGCTGTTTAGGTTTCCATACTTATCTACTTGGGCGCCTGATATCATCCCGACATCAAAATAACCTCTCTGTTGGTCTGAAAAAAGCCGCCAGAGCGAAGTGTTGCAGATGGCATTTTCCACACAAGCATTGTCACCGATGCCAAGAACCAGCCTATAAGATTGAGAGCCAATACTGCCACACTCCATGGCCATAATCATATTCGGCGCATGCGTCAGCTTAGCCAACCCGGCCCCTAAACCGGGAATGCCCACCCCGACAAAAACAACATCGCCGTCTTTTATCTCCCTAGCCGCTGTGGCCACTAACAATTCAGCAAGTGTGTAATCGCTGGCATAACCCATATTTCTCCCCCTTCCTTAATCGCTCCACTATCATTTACAAAAACGCTTTTCTATCTTCTGCAGCTTGAAAAGCCTCTCCCAACCTACTTTCTTTAAGTAACCGTCCCAGCTGCCAGCTTCAAAACACCATTCATCCAACCATTTTACGAAACCTTCTCTGGTCCGGAAAGCCTCCATTTGCTGTGCGTGAAAGGGAATATCATAAGCATAGGAGTAAGGAAAATTCCAGGGGTGGGAAGCAAAAGGCAACTCTATTACTGCATCTACACAATACTCGGGCAGAAAAGTCAGATTAGCGTTACGTCTAATCTCATCAGTGCTTACCAGTTCTTCGCAGGTGACTACAGTTCTCTTGGCTGCCCGCCCGATGTTTTCCGCATTAGATGTAAAGCCAAGGTTCTGGCAATTACCACGTTTATCAGCACGTGAAACATGTATCACGGCCACATCAGGCGTAGCAGCAGGGACTAGTGCCAGTTTATCACCTGTGTAAGGACACTTTATCTCTTTGATATCCGCATTATAGGTTGGCAAAGCTGACCCTAGCAGCGATTTAGTCGGCAAAAACGGTAAATTCATAGCCCCAGCTAAAAAACGAAGGCCCATTGTATAGTTCGAAAACTCTTTTACTTCAATCTTTGCGGGAATATTTTCTTCCACTGCCCGGCGATAGTTATGGCCAAGTCCCGCCACCGCATAAGAGCACCACGCTAGTTCAACCCTGTCTATAATTCCGGCACCTATTAACATATCACCAGCCTCACAGGGACTATCTCCGAAAAGCGTCATACCACTATACCCGAGACGAATAAGTTCATAGGTATGAGCGACACACTGGGAACCTCCCATGCCGCTGAAGGCAATGCTGTCACCCTTATTAATAAACAAATTAAACGCTTCCGCTAATGACATTGTCTTGTCTGTTCTTTTTCTTCCAGGGGAATCAGGCATCGCACTCTCTCCTCACATCAGATTTTCTCCATTCCGGAAAATGTATCGTTTTGCAGCGATTCGCAAATCTTATGCTTTACACTTCTTGATAATGTGTTTTATAATGTTTTCAACACCTTATGATTTGTTACAAATTGCTATTGCAAAATACGTGCCAATAATTAATGCGGTGAAACATTCTCATAGAAAACGCCCTGCCCCCCCCTTTTTAATGCTACTTTGCCATCGCCTCTAACTGAAGAGCACAACTTTTTGCCTTTTCAACCTAATGTGTAGCGCTACAGTGTAGCGATCGCTACGCTGTAGCGCTACAGGAAAGGGGTCTGCCATGCTAGTATCAGACCGACAAGAAACGTTAAAAAGAATTTGGCAAGAGTACACTGCCACAAAACAAGTCCTGCCCGGTGAAGTCAGGCAGATTATTCTGGATTCCTGGGAAAGATGCAGAAAGTGGGGGGTTATCCCTCATCAGATTCAGGTTGAAGAAGTTATTAGTTTTCAAGAGCTTGATGAAAAGGGCGCAGCAAATCAGGAATTGATAAATATTGCTCTCCCCATCATGGAAAAGCTCTACCATTTTGTTTCCGGATCCGGCTTCATCGTCTCGTTGGCAGATAAGGAAGGCTATCTCCTGAAAATTATAGGTGACCCTGAAATAGTCCTAGCCTCGCAGAAAGGTAACTTTAGACCCGGTGCAAACTGGAGCGAACGATCTGCCGGCACTAATGCTATCGGTACTGCCCTCGTAGCCGGTAGTCCCTTACAAGTTTTCGCCCACGAACATTACTGCAAGTGTTCACACAGGTGGACTTGCTCCGCTTCACCCATTACTAGTCCAACTGATAATAAAATTAGCGGCGTGCTCTGTTTGACCGGCCTTTACGAGAACGTACACAGCCATACGCTTGGCATGGTTTATGCGGCAGTGTACGCCATTGAGAATGAATTGGCGCTCAGAAATGCCTGGATGTGCTGTGAGGTTGCCAACGCTCAGAAAGCAAAAATCATTGACTCTATAGCAGAAGGAATAATTGCCGTTAACGAAAAAAGTGAAATAACTCAAGTAAACAATGTTTGTTGCCATTTACTTGGTTTCAGCGAAAGCAGAGCACTTCACCAAGACATCCATCATGTGCTTGGTCCGCAAAATAGCCTTCTAAAAAAAGTAATCATGCAAAAAGAAGAAGTTACAGATCAGCAAATCAGTATCTATAACCTTTTTTCGCACCAAAAAGTCCAGTGCACCGTTACCTCACGCCAAATAACAGCCGACCACGATGAGAATCACGGAAAAGTGCTGCTGCTTAGTGAATTAAAAAGAACCCGAAAATTACTGCAACAGATTTTGCGCAGTCAGGCTCATTTCACCTTTGACAATTTAATTGGCAAAAACGAAAAGTTCCGGCAATCGATAGAACTCGCCAGAGATGCGGCACAAAGTTCATCCAACGTGCTAATCCTGGGCGAGAGCGGTACCGGCAAGGAAATGTTTGCTCAGGCCATACACAATAGCAGCCAGCGGGGAGAAGGCCCCTTCCTGGCCATAAACTGCTCCGGAATTCCACGCGATTTAATTGGCAGCGAGTTGTTTGGTTATGCCGAAGGCGCGTTTACTGGTGCCAAAAAAGGCGGTAATCCAGGAAAATTCGAGCTTGCTGACGGAGGCACTCTTTTCCTGGATGAAATAGGAGATATGCCTCTAGAATTGCAGTCTGTCCTCCTTCGGGTTCTTGAAGAAAAAAGAATCATGCGCATTGGCAGCGGCGATTCCATACCGGTAGACGTTAGAATTATTTCTGCCACCAACAAGAACCTATGGCACGAAGCCAGCAGAGGCAACTTCAGAGATGACCTCTTTTACAGGCTAAACGTGCTGACTATCAACATACTCCCTCTGAGGGACAGAAAAGAAGATATTATGGAATTGGCTGAGTATTTCATGCAAAAAATAGCGGATCAGCAACAAAAAGTTATCAACCGCATTTCACCTGAAGTAATGGACATCTTTCTTTCCTGCGACTGGCCCGGTAACGTAAGACAATTACAAAACATCATGGAAAGGATCGTTAACACGCTAAAAACTGACACTCTTACCGTTGATGTGGTCCCCGACGAAATTAAGCGGTGTAAACAGCCTAAAGGACAAAGCCCGCAAGAAATAATCACTTTCGAAGCCGGAGATGAAAAGAAACGACTCATTGAACTATTAAAAAAACACAACGGAAATTTATCCAAAGTCGCAAAGGAATTAAATATCGCCCGTACCACCCTCTACCGTAAATTAAAAAAATGTGGTTTACGGTCTTCCGACGAATTAGTGAATTCCTGAGCTAAAGAAGAACCCGGTTTACGCCCTTATCCTAAGTTATTTTTGACAGCGGGGGCAGTAGTAGGTTCCTCTCCCGGCCACGCAAGAGCGGCAAATAACCTCACCGCACCTGGAGCACAGCTCCCCCCGGCGCCCATATACCCGCAGTCTTTCCTGGAACATTCCGGACGAACCTGACGCGTCCCGGTAGTCGCTCACAGTAGTGCCGCGGCAGCTAATGGCCTCCTCCAACACTTCCCGGATAGCCAGAAACAGCACGATTCGTTCCTCGCGACCAAGCGACCTCGCCTTGCGTTCCGGCCGGATACAGGCGCGGTGCAGGACTTCGTCGGCGTAAATATTGCCAAGACCGGCGACTACCCGCTGGTCCAGCAACAAAGCCTTGACGCTGACAGCTCTTTTTTCCAGCGCTCTGTCCAGGTAAGGAAAATGGAAATCCCCCGAAAGGGGCTCGGGGCCAAGGGCCGACAATCCTGGTATTTGGTCTGCACCACCGGTAGATAATAACCAAATAGTACCGAATTTTCGTACATCAGAAAAAGTCAAGCAGGAACCATCGGCAAAATGAAACACTAAATGTGTGTGCTTGTCTCTTGCGCACTCCTGGCGGGCAAAAACAAGACGGCCGGTCATCCGCAGATGAAAAGCGATGACACTGCCATCATCGAGGTTAAGCAGCAGATATTTTCCGCGCCTCCCAGTAGAGATAATTTTTTTTCCGGCAAGCTTCTCGGCAAACTGCTCCGCAGACAGAGGCCTGACCGGCCCTGGATAAATAATCTCCACGCGACTGAAAATCTGCTCTAGAAGCACAGCGTCCAAGTCGCGCCGGATGGTTTCCACTTCCGGTAGTTCAGGCATCTTTTCCCCTCCTTAAACGGGCTTCCAGTCTGACCATCTCAGCCCAGTTAGGCCCGGCCTTAACTTCTACGGTCAGCGGAACAGAGAGCGGGAAGGCTCCCTCCATCTTTTCCCGCACCAGACTCCCCACCAGTGGCAAGGAGGCCTCCTCTGCCTCAAAGACCAATTCATCATGGACCTGCAAGAGCATCCGCACTTGTGCGCCGCACATTTTAAGCGCCTCTTCCACGCGTAGCATGGCCAGCTTGATAATATCGGCGGCCGTGCCCTGGATGGGCGTATTAAGAGCGGTGCGTTCAGCAAAGCTGCGTTCAGCAAAGTTGCGGGAGTTGATGCCTGGGAGATACCGTCTGCGTCCAAACAGCGTGGTAACATAGCCCGCCTGGCGGGCGTCATCCACTATGCGGCGAATATAGCGGCACACACCCGGATAACGCTCTAGGTAGCGCTCAATATAAAGGTGCGCCTCTGCCCTGGAGATACCGAGTTGGCGGGAAAGCCCATAATCACTGATACCGTAAATGATGCCAAAATTAACGGCCTTGGCCTGATCCCGCATCTGGCGTGTTACCTGCTCCTGCTCTACACCGAAGACCTCCGCCGCCGTCCGCTGGTGGATATCTTCCTCGCGGCAGAAAGACCCCCTTAACGCCTCGTCTTCGGAAATATGCGCTAGGATGCGCAGCTCAATCTGCGAATAGTCAGCAGAAAGCAGGCAAATTCCTTTCCCGCCCGGCACAAAGGCACGCCGAACTCGGCGACCTTCATCCAGGCGGATAGGGATGTTTTGCAAATTAGGCTCCGCGCTGCTTAAACGCCCAGTGGCTGTCACCGTCTGGTTAAAAGTCGTGTGGAGGCGCCCGGTCGCCGGGTTGACCAGTTTAACCAGCCCCTCCAGGTAAGTAGTCAGCAGTTTCGTAAGCATCCGGTAGGAGAGAATCTTGGCCACGATTTCATGGCGCGGCGCTAATTCCTCCAATACTTCGGCATCGGTGGAATAACCTGTTTTGGTTTTTTTCCATACCGGCAGGGAAAGTTTTTCAAACAAAATAACGGCCAGCTGTTTGGGCGAGTTCAGGTTAAAAGTCTCCCCGGCCAGGTCATAAATTTCTTTCTCCAGGCCTGCCACACGTCCGGAAATTTCCCTTTTCAGTTCGGCTAGGGTAGCCAAATCGACAGCTATCCCCGCTCTTTCCATCCGGGCTAAAGTATAAGACAGCGGTAGCTCCAACTCATCGTAGAGCTTTTCCAGAGAAAACTCCCCGAGCTTATCCCGCAGCACCGGATAAAGGTCCAACAACGCTCGTGCCGCAGCGCAAAGTTCGTCTCTGTCCGTCCCGTTTTTAATCGTTCCCTGACTCCTGCCCTCCGACCGCCGACCTCTCTGCGGCCAAGCAAACGGCACGCGCCGGCCACCGCTTGCCAGATAGCGGTTAGCTAGCCGGTCGAGCGGGTAGCCGTTCTCCAGCGGATCAAGCAGGTAGGCAGCCAAGGCCACATCAAAGACCTGCCCAGCAGGTTCGCGGCCAAACCAGCGGAAGCAGAGGTTAATCCAAGACTTAGCGTCACATGTTACGGCAAAGACAGACTCGCCCAGAAACATGTCCGCCTCCGCTGGAGGTCCGTCTCCCTGTACTGGAAGATAAAACACCTCCTCCTGAGCGACGATCATGATTCCTTGCGGCTTGTCCCGCCAAGAACAGGTAGCCGGCTGTGGCAATACGGCGATTTGGCCGCTCGCCTCGACTGCCTTTTGCAGATAGCGCCATTCATCCGAGGCGGCAATAACGATAATACGCTCAGCAGAAACATGCCGGCTTGCCGGCTCTTCTTCGGAGCAAGAGGCCAACCCTTGACACCCGACATCCGCTAGCGGCAGCTTTTCCAACATACTTTTAAACTCCAGCCGTGTAAAGAGAGTATGTAAAGCCGTATAATCCGGGCTCGTTCTCCTGTAGTCCTCTAAAAAGAAGGGAACCGGCGCGTTAAGTTCTATGGTCGCCAGTTGCCGGCTCAAATAGGCCTGTTCCCGATTTTTTTCCAGCTTTTCCCGCAAACTTTTACTCGGCAACTGGTCAAGGTGTCCGTAAATACCGTCCAGTGAATCAAACCGGCCAAGCAGATCCTTGGCCGTCTTTTCACCCACACCGGGTACGCCGGGGATATTGTCGGACTGGTCGCCTTTGAGAGCCTTGTAGTCAATAAACTGGGATGCTGTAAGACCAAAGCGCGCCCTCAATTCTTTGGACGTGTATCTTTCAGTCTGAGAGATGCCGCGTCGTGTAAAAATAATTTCCGCCGGCAGGTCCACTAGCTGCAAAACATCGGCATCGCCGCTGACGACGACTGGCCTGACCCCACGTGTCACAGCTTGCCTGGAAAAAGTGCCGATCAGGTCGTCCGCCTCCAGGTCATCCGCCTCCAGTGCCGGGATACCAAGTGCTGCCAGCAGTTCCCTGACCCGTGGCAGCTGCTCCACCAACTCTGAGGGGGTCTTCTCCCGTTTAGCTTTATACTCACCAAACAGCCGATGGCGAAAGGTAGGACCGCCTTTGTCGAAGACCACCATCACGTAGGCAGGCTTCTCCTCATCCAGCAAGCGCAGCAGCATTGTGGCAAACCCATAGACAGCATTCGTATACAGACCTTGACTGTTCTGCAACAGCGGCAAAGCAAAAAAAGCACGGTAGACCAAGCTGTTACCGTCAACAATCAGGAACTTGTCTGCCTTGTCCGACAATGATGAGCCTCCCTTCTCTTTTTTACAGCCTGCCAGGAAAAAGCCAGGAATAGCGGCACTAAAAACATGTTCAGTGCTAGGCGTAAAATGCTAATAAAGCGACCCGGCTGCGTCCCCTCTAGGGCGCTATCATTTGCCGATGTTGTTGTAATTCCAGTTGCCGGTTCTGCCGCTTGGCCAGCGTCCCCGGCAATAGCTTCTGCCTGTGCCTCCGAGGTGTTTGCAAACATCCTCACATCAGGAGTTGCTGGCGTCGGCGCCTCCTCCGGCACAACAGCATATTCCTGAACTACGCTTGGACTTTTCAGCGCCACCGGAGGAGTATCACCGTTCATCCTGGGAACAAACACCCCAAGCGACACGTTACCGGCCACCAGCAGGACAAAAACAGCGGCGGCAGCCGCACCTTGCGTAAACCCAGGCGCGAACGCGCGTTTACGTTTCACCGCCGCTTCACGCTGTATTTGCTGCAGCACAGTCTGGCGCAGATTGCTTGGCGGCGAAGGCGGTTCTACCCGGCGCACAAAATCTAAAGCCCGGCCGATCTCTTCCGCCTGGCAGCGGCAGTCGGGACAGACGGCCAAGTGAGAGCGAAAAGCAACATTTTCTTTTTCTTGGAGACCATTTTCCAGATATTTGCTCATTAGCTGCTGCGCCTGCTTACAGGTCATGACTAACGCCCCCTTTCACCTTTAGATGCACAGCTAGGCTAGAAAGTTCCTCTTGGTGCAGATAAAGAGCACGCAAGCGCAGGCGAGCTCTGTTAAGCCGCGATTTGACCGTCCCTAAAGATACGTTAAGCGCAGCAGCTATCTCTTCGTAAGTATACCCTTCTAAGTCGCGCATCACCAGTACCAGCCGCTGTCCGGAAGGCAGGCTCCCCAGTAACGAGCTGATTTCATGCTGCAATTCTGCCTGCAGGAAGCTGTTTTGCGGATCTGGAGAATTGCCCGGCAGCTCCAGCGTCAACTCACCCTCCTCCGTGTCTAGCGTCCTGTCCAGCGCAAGAAGAGTTGGGCGCGAGGCGGCGCGTCTGCGCCCGTCTAGGCAGGTATTAGTGACGATACGATAGAGCCACGTGGAGAAAGCGGCCTGTCCTCTGAAAGCAGGCAAGGCCCGGTAGACTTTTAAGAAAGCCTCCTGGGCCAAATCGGCAGCATCTTCAGTGTTGCCCGTCATGCGAAAGCACAGCGAATAGACCTTTTTTTCATAGCGCCGCATCAGTTCGTCAAATGAGGATAAATCACCATTCCGGCAACGCCTGACCAGTTCCTGATCGTCTAAATGCACGCAGTTGCCCACCCTCCACGGTTAGCCGATTTTTTTCAGCAGGTCGGCCATTTCAATGGCGCTGACGGCCGCATCCCAGCCCTTGTTGCCGGCTTTGGTGCCCGCTCGTTCAATGGCCTGCTCCAGGGTATCACTCGTCACAAGGCCAAAAATCACCGGCACACCGCTGTCAAGGCTGACTTTAGCAATCCCTTTGGCCGCCTCGCTGGCCACATACTCAAAATGCGGGGTAGCGCCACGGATAATGACACCCAGACAGATAACAGCATCAAAACGGCCGGTAGCGACCATTTTCTGAGCCGCAAGCGGCACTTCAAAAGCGCCCGGCACCCAGGCAATCTCCATGTTCGCTTCCGTAGCATCATGCCTTTTGAGCGCGTCCAAGCAGCCGCTCAACAGTTTGCTGGAAATAAATTCGTTAAACCGTGCCACCACAATACCAAACCGGTACTCCCTGGCCACGAGCTGGCCTTCGTAAAGCTTAACCATTAAAAACCACCCCTGTTTAAATTTGCTAAACTTTAATACTGCTCAGCTTATCCACAGCCTGCCCCACCTAAAGGCAGCGCGTGCCTAGCATATGCCCCAGCTTACTTCGTTTGGTTTCCAGATAGTTTTCGTTGAATTCGCACGGTGAAATCTCTAGCGGCATACGTTCCACAATCGATAAGCCGTATCCTTCTAGGCCCTTGATTTTCCGGGGGTTGTTTGTTAGTAGTTTGATGTAGCGCACACCAAGATCAACCAAAATCTGCGCCCCCACTCCGTAGTCGCGCAGATCCGGAGCAAATCCCAGTTCTTCATTTGCTTCCACCGTATCTTTCCCCTGGTCCTGCAGCTCGTAGGCCCTGATTTTATTCACTAGACCAATACCCCGGCCTTCCTGTCGCATATAAATCAGAGCGCCGGAACCTTCCTCATTGATCATCTTCAGCGCCTGTCCGAGCTGCGAGCCGCAGTCACAGCGCAGTGAATTGAAAACATCGCCCGTCATACACTCTGAATGTACACGGACAAGCACCGGCTCATCCGGACTTATTTCTCCCTTAACGATCGCTAGGTGTTCCAAGCCATCTACCTTGTTTTCATAAGCGACCACTCTGAAGTCGCCAAAACGTGTGGGCAACTCCGCTTCGGCAGCGCGCTGAACCAGCTTCTCTTTTTGCATCCGGTACTTAATCAGGTCGGCGATAGTGACTATCTTCAAGCCATGGGTTCGTGCAAAAGCCAACAGTTGCGGCAATCTAGCCATTGTTCCGTCTTCATTCATGATTTCGCAGATAACCCCCGCAGGGTAAAGACCGGCTAGTCGGGCCAAGTCAACGGACGCTTCAGTGTGCCCGGCGCGGCGCAGGACACCGCCGTCCATGGCTTTGAGCGGAAAGACATGTCCAGGCCGGCGCAGATCAGCGGGCTGCGTAGCAGGGTCAAGTAGCGCCCCGATGGTCTGTGCCCGCTCCATAGCCGAAATCCCGGTAGTCGTCTGCTTGGCATCCACGGAAACAGTAAATGCTGTGCTGTGTGTATCAGTATTGACACTGACCATTAGCGGCAGATCCAACTCCTCTATGCGCTCGGCACTCAGAGGGGTACAAATCAGGCCGCGCCCAAACCGAGCCATGAAGTTGACGGACTCGGCTGTCGCTTTGGCAGCGGCCATCACCAAGTCTCCCTCGTTTTCCCGATCTTCATCGTCCACTACCACGATCATTTTACCTGCTGCCAGATCGGCAAGTGCTTCTTCGATGGTGCTAAAAGCCATTATTCTCACTCCTGTCACTGCAAAAAGCCGTTCGCCTTAAGAAAATCCATATTCAGGTCTTTTTTGCCAAAATCCTGGTTGGTAGCCAGCAGACGTTCTACATATTTGCCGATCAGGTCGTTCTCCAGGTTGACCAATTCTCCCGGCGCCTTGTGGCCAAGCGTTGTCTGTACCGCGGTGTGCGGAATAAGAGAGACGGAAAAAGCATCATGGCTGACGTCAACCACAGTCAGAGAGATACCGTCAACCGTAATACTTCCCTTAGGCACAATCAGCCGCAATACTTCGCGTGCTGCGGCAATCCACACCACCACAGCATTTTCTTCCAGCCGCCGGTCACGGATGCGCCCGGTACCATCCACATGACCGCTGACCAGATGTCCTCCCAGTCGGCCACCAAGAGCCAAGGCCCGCTCTAGGTTAACCACCTGCCCGGGCTTCAACTCGACCAGGTTCGTCTTGCGTAGCGTTTCCGGCATCACGTCAGCTGTAAACTCTTGCGGTGAAAAAGATATTACCGTCAGGCAGACTCCATTTACAGCGATGCTGTCACCAAGGCGAACATCGGCTAGGACTTTCCGCGCGGCAATCTGGAGCTTGGCCGACTCACTGCGGACAACCAGCGATTTTACCGTTCCTATCTCTTCAATGATACCGGTAAACATCGTCCCACCCCTTGCTTAATTAGTCGCTGCACCGGCTTTGACAATGTACCCGGTAACCAGCAAATCGTTTTCGCAACGACTGATTTCTACATCGCGCACGTGCCAAGCGTCGCCAACGGCTTCCACCCCTGCCCCCCCCACCGGGGAGGGAGCGGCGGCTCCGCCAAAAATAAGCGGCGCGATAAAAAAACAAACCTTGTCTACTAGGTCTTCGGCCATCAGTGCATAGTTAAGAGTACTGCCACCCTCCACCAAAACAGAAGATATCTCCCGCCGCCCCAGTTCATCCAGCAAGCCGGAGAGCGGAACCCGACCAGCATCACCAGCCGGCAATCTCAGTATTTCTACGCCCTTTTCTTGTAGCTGCGCCAGTCTCTCCGCCGGAGCTTCCTCGGTCACAGCTAAGAGCGTCCGCCCGTAGTTTCCGGTCACCACGCAGGCATCAAGTGGCGTCCTAGCCCGGCTATCCACGATAACACGCAACGGCGTACGCCCTTCCGCCGGCTGGCGGCTTGTCAGACGCGGGTTGTCGGCTAGGACG
>JAGXSQ010000116.1 GCA_018333395.1 Dethiobacter sp. | reverse complement strand
CGTTCGCGTCAGCGAGCCGGTCTCCTACATCATCCCCGGGCAGGCCGAACCTTACACGCCGAGCGAATACGGCGGACAGTTCCACGGGCCGCTCACCGTGAGGAACGCGCTGGCCCGCTCCAGCAATGTTGTGGCTATCAAAACACACATGGAAATAGGGCCTGGGAAAGCGGTGGAAATGGCCGGGAGGCTCGGGGTCACGAGTCCCATGCAACCCGTCCCTTCCCTGCCTCTTGGCACATCCAATGTGACGCCGCTGGAAATGGCTGTCGCCTACGCACCCTTTGCTAACCAGGGGTTCCGTGTCCAACCGCTTTTTATTACACGGATTATCGATTCCACCGGTCGGATTCTGTATGAAAACCGGCCCCGGCTCACCCCGGTGTTGGACGCACGCCTAGCTTACCTGCTCACAGACATGCTCAAAAGTGTCCTGCGTCCCGGCGGGACAGCCTCCTTTCTTGGACCGCTCCTCAATAACAGGCCGGCAACAGCAAAAACCGGCACTTCCGAAGACCACCGCGATGCTTACATCGTCGGCTATACCCCGGAGCTAGTGGCCGCCGTTTGGGTCGGCAACGACGATAACAGTTCCTTGGGCTGGGGCCAGACCGGTGGCCGTCTGGCCGGCCCCGTGTGGGCCAATTTTCTGCGCCAAGCCTTAGAAGATGTCCCGCCCAGCGATTTTGCCAGACCATACGGCCTAGAGGAGGCCAGCATCTGTCCAGAGACGGGTCTGTTGCATAACCCGCTCTGCCAGACCACCCCGGTGCAGGAATTGTTTATCGCCGGCACCGCGCCGACGGAACAGTGCCGGTGGCCACAGTGCCCGCAGTGTCCACCGGAATGGCAGTGGCATTGGGAAGGTCAGCCTTTGCCGGAGAATGCCCCGGAAAATGAGCGCTAAAAACTCCCCGCACCAGACGGGGAGTTTTTAGCTTGGGCCTTATTTTATCCTGGCTTGTACTAAGCGTAAACAATCCTTTTCTCCACCGGGTGCTTTTCAAAGCCTAGCCGTTCCGACAACTCCCGGTAGGAAGCGTCGCTGATTTGCGGAACGATACCCAGCTGAGCCGTCAGCATTTCCTGCAGCTGCGGCAACACTTTTGGGGCATCATCCTTGTTCCGCAGGGAAACACCAAGCGCCAGGCCCTGTTCCGGAGAGACCACGGCCTGCCAAAGCAAAATATCCGGCTCCGCCGCCAACAGACCATACAGGCTGTTCAGGTTGAGGAGCTTTTCTTCGCCGTTCACGATAACTTTTTTGATCTCCTGCAACCGCTCCAGCTCGCCCGTCAACCGTGGCAGGCCACGCTTACAGACCGGACAAGTGTCGTAAGCAATGCCGGCAATGGTGTCGCCTGTACGGAAGCGAACCACACAGGAGCCTTTGACATCTAGGTTCGTCAGCACCAGCTCCGACTGCCCAGGCAGATGAGGTGCGACAGGCGTCACTGTCTCTAGGAAACTGTGATCGGGGTAGAAATGATAGCCGCTACCGGGTGCACATTCCCCCCACGCGGCTTTCGCTTCGTTCAAGTAGTAGACACGTTTGACCGTGGCCTCAGGATGGCCTACCATGCGCGCCAGCACTTCCAGCCTCTTTATAACAGGCAACGGCGCGGGCGCGTAGCCGACAATGATGTTTCTCAGCTCCGGCAGCCTTACTTTGTAGTGAATAGCACTATAAAGAAGAAATTCAGCATAGCCCGGCGTGGTGAACAGGGTGGTAGCATCCATGTTTTCCAGAGCCGTCATGATCTTAGGCAGGCCCAAGATTCTGCCGCCCCCGGACTGCAACGCCGTTGCCCCGAGGCTAACGGTGGCGTAGTAAACTTGCCAAAAGCAAAGGTTTGGCAAATACGGCATAGCATTGACCATCGTATCATCCTGGGTTAATCCCAGCACGTCCAGCAGGCGCAGGCCCGTCTCGCGCAACTGCTCTATATCGTGAATAGCATAAACATAAGGAGTGAGGCGACCTGTCCGCCCCGCCGAAAAAAAGAACTGGCTGGTTTGGTTTTTATCCAGAACACTGTCCGTAGTTTTTTTGCCCAAAAGCTTGCCCAGCATCCCCCCACCAGCAACGGCCGCCGCCGGCGCTTCTAGCATGTAACGCAGGTAGCCTGTCGGATTGCCTGGAGGCGAAAGCAGGTCATCCTTGACGGTAAACGGCATTTTGACCAAGTCGGCCAGAGACCGGGGTGCCCCGCCAGCCGCCCAGGCCTCCCGGTAGGCCGGATGTCTAGCGGCTACTTCTTTGCCCAGAAAAGACGGCACACGTTGCTCCTGCAACTGCCTGACCTGTTTTTCCGGCAAACGACTTAACTTTTCCCAGTTTTCCATAAGTTACCTCCCTCCCCCTTTATTTGCCTGGGCGGCTGTCGAGAATCCTTTTTTCCTTCAGCTCTGTTTCTATGCCCAGCCTAGCCAGAATCTGTTCTGCGGATGCAATAATAATCCCGTTAGGTGATACTTCGGTGTCGCGGACTATTTTTTCCCGCAAGTCGTTTTTCAGCTCTTCCACATTGACTCCCGGTGCCGGGGCCAGATACAGGTAAATTTCGTCCAGGTCAAAGGGGTCGTTGTTGCGCTTGCGAATTTCCACCTGCCACTCCAGCACTTGCGGGTGGCCCATCATCAGCGGAAAGAAATTGTTGAGATTGACGAGCGTTCCTTTGATCTTCGTCAAATCAAATTCCTTAAACTCAGACTTGCGCTGCAGGTTGGCGCTGATGCGCGGGACGGTGCGACCGCAGTTTGGACAGGGCTCGTAGGTAATCCCACCTTTGGCCACGTCGCCCGTCCGGTAACGCAGTACGCAGGTGCCGCGCCAGTCGAGCGCCGTATAAACGATTTCGCCTTCTTCCCCTTCGGCGACGCGTTCTCCTGTCTGCGGGTTTACCATCTCAATAATTTCCAGGTCGGGATAGATATGATAACCAAAAGAGGCCTCCGACGGGCATTCACCCCAAGCTAAGCGGCTTTCCGTGCAGGCATAAGTCGCCAGCACCATTGGGTCTTTCGCCCCCATCTCCCGCATGGTAGCGCAGATTTTATCCTTCAGACCCGGAGGCACCCGCTCCCCCCCGAAGAGGATTTTGCGCACAGATGAATAGTCTCTTTTTTGCTCAGCGGCCTGGCGCAAGAAATAATAAGCATAGCCAGGAATAAAAGACAGCACGGTGGCACGTACCATCTCTACCGCTTCAATCAAGTTCTGCGTACCCATCACTTTGCCACCGCCGCTGTGCAGGCACTGCGTGCCCAGTGTATCAGCGGCAAAAAAGGCTTGCCAGAAGGCCAAGTGCGGCGCATAGGGGAACGCATTAACCATCACGTCCGACTTGGACAGAGCAAACACATCGAAAAGGCGCTTGCCCCCCTCCTTGATGTTTTCCAAGTCCCGCAGCGAATAAACAAACGGTGTGGACTTAGCGGTGCGCCCGGTCGTAAAGTGCATATGGACCGGCTTGTATTCATAAACCTTTTCCGCCACTACATGCTTGCCCCCATACGGGGAAAGCTTGGCCAGATGTCCATACTTCTCCGAAACTTCTTCATCCGGTCTGATGATAAAATCTCTGTGTTTCGTAGGATTCTCGTCTGTAGGCGCCACATCTTCCTTATAAGAAAACGGGATGTGTGCCAAGTCATCCACGCCCTGGAACTTGTAAGGGTCGAGCTTGTGCTGATCAAAAAGACGCCGGTAGAAGGGACTGTAAGGATAAATCTGGTTAATCAGGAACGACCGCAGCTTGCGATCCTGCATCTTTCTTGTTTCCTGCCAGGGTGCCTGGCAAAGTTTTTGCCAATTCTCCACGTTTCCACCTCCTGTGGCATTTAGCCGCCAATATTGGAAAAGACATCGTACAGGGTAAAGCTAAACAGAATGCACAGAACGGAAAGCACCACCACAATCACCGGCAGCAATTTGCCATTATAGCGCTCTTCCCGGTAGTCAGACCAGCCGTGCATTTTATCGACCTGTTCTTTTACATCTGCCGGTGGTTCTCTGGTCAGCCAGGAAACAACCACCATCGCGATAAATGCCAGCGGAACGCTGTAGGCCATGTTTTTAACCCAGCCAAGCGGCCCGTAAAGAAACCGCGAGACAGCCGTAGGTTCCCAGCGCATGATTTCAATGAGAATGTAGGGGATAAAGCTGGTCAGGAACCCGACAATCATGCCGGCCGCCGCTCCCTCTTTCGTAGCCCGCTTCCACCAGATACCAAGCACAATCGGCACCCCAAAAGCAGCGCCGGCAATACCGAAAGCCCACATCACCGTCACCAAGATAAACTCCGGTGGACGCAGAGAGATCAGCGTGCTGAATATCCCGACGCCAAGCATAGCCCAGGTGGCCAGCTTCAGCATCTTCTCCGGACTGGTATTGGGCCGGAGCACACCGTAGAAATCATGCACGAGCCCAGCTCCCATAATCATCAACAGGCCGGCAATGGTGGAAAGAGCAGCCGCCACCGCTCCGGCTACAGCCAGCGCCATCCAGCCGCTACCGGCCAACGCCTCCGTCAGAATAAAGACAAACCGGTCATAATAGCGCGGGTCGATTTGCACGCCCTGGTTCGCCATGTAATAAACGCCGGCAAACCCGACAGCATAGACACTCGCGTTGACTATACCCACCAAAAAAGTGCAAATGACTGTGCTCCAACGCGCTTCCTTGGCGTCACGAACGGTAAAAAAGCGCATCACAAAGTGCGGCAACCCAATAATGCCAAAAAAACAGCCCAGGAAAATAGAGATATACCAGACAGGATGCACGAGGAAGGGGAAGAAATAATGAGGCGTCATCTCCACCATCGCCGGCACCATCTCGCCGTAGCCCAGCGGTGGGAACCACCACCCGTCTGCACCGAGCGCCTTAAGTATAATCATTACCGGTAGCATAATGGCAAACAGCATGACAAAGCTCTGGAAAGTCTGGTTGTAGGTAACGCCATACATGCCCCCCATGGTCACGTAAATAGTTACCACCAAGCCTCCCACTAGGATGCCCCAAAATTCTGGCACGCCCAGCAGCATCTCGAAAATAATCCCCACGCCCTTGATATTGGCGACCATGTACAAAATACTGACCACCAGCATAATCACCACTGAGAGCAGACGCAGGTTGCGGCTGTAAAAGCGGTCACCGATAAAGCTCATGGTCGTATAAGATTTATAGCGGCGCAGGTACGGTGCCGCCAGTACCAGCATAGCAATAAAGGCCGCGGTAAAAGCAGCATAGATGGCGACCGCCAGGTACAGCCCGTAAATAATCATCGCCGTCAGACCCAGAAAAGTCGTCAGGCTAAGCGAAAGCGAAAGCATCGCAAAGCCATTGTTCACGGCACCAATAGAGCGCCCGGCCACATAGTAATCAGCCAGGTTGCTCGTCAGCCGCCGTCCCCAGAAACCAATCGCAATCGAAATAGCCAGAACTAAGGCGCTGGCAATAATGCCCGGAATAAACACTGTCTCCGACAAAATTACACCTCCTTAACTAAACTTCTTTTTTATCAATCCGATCCATGACAAAACTCCAGACGCCTCCCAACACCGTAGCGCCAATCCAGCTCAGGACCAAAAGCAAAAAATAATGCAGCGGGAATCCCAGCACATGGGTGTGGGGCTTAAAAGTGGGCGCAGGACCAAAAAAAGCGTCCTTGCCCAGGACAAAAAATACACTCAGCATACCGCCTGTCAAGACCACCAAAGTAAAAACAATTACCGTAATCCACATTTCTTTCTTATAACCGTCCATCCTCTCACCTCCCTCTGTGGCTTCTACTTGCCTCAATCTTTATCGTACGAAAATATTTTTTCTCACAATTATTATAGCTCGCGTAAATGTCCTTTGTCAAAAGATTTCTTTTTATGGACCTAGGCTTTTCTTAGTTTAAGAAGTCCGCCCCCCAGTCTCCCCCAAACAGGCCCTGCCAGTTCCCTAGCGGCCACTCGGGCGGTTGCTTTATCGTTTCCGCGCGGAACCTGAACTGTACAGCTATGCCGGCCCCTTGGTACTCGTTGCCCACACCCGGCCCGTCAAGTGCCGGCGCGATGTGGATCCGCTACTGTGCGCCTGCTTCTAGAATACCCATATTCAGTTTTCTAAAGTCTTCCCTAGTTTTGCAGTAAGCTAACAGAGGTAATCTCTTAAAACCCTTGCAAACATAAGCCCACAAAAAAAAGCCGCCTTTTGTCGGCAGTTTTTTTGGACGTCATAGGAGACGGATGACGGAAGCCCTGTGAGGAAAGTAGATTGTGTCAAAAAAATAAAGAAGAGGGTCTATGCCCTCGCTATCTCACCTAACCTTGTGATTCTTTTCGCATTAACTGCAAACGCCGTGAAAAACATCTGTAATTGCCTGGCGAATAGCCCCGAAGAATCCGCTCTCCGAAGACCATGGGCGATCTTCATTTCGCCGTGCTTCTATCTCCGCCTCACTACTTCCGCACTTGCAGTTTTTTCGCTGCCTTTTCCAGTCCTTCCACGGTAAGCTCAAACATGGGGAAGACTTCGCGGATCATGTTAATGGTAAAGGTGCCTTCCGTGCGGTCCCAGTAAGCTGCGGGAAGGGGATTCAGCCAGACCGCGTGGCTGAAATGGCCGGCAATGCGGCGCAGCCAGTTAATTCCAGGCTCCTCATTGTTGTAATACCAGTCTATGGAGCCACCGGGCATAATCAGCTCGCTGGGAGCCATACTGGCATCTCCCAGGAAAATTGCCTTGTAGTCCGGCCCCAGCATGCGCAGGAAATCCTCCGTGCGCAGCGCGCTGTCTATGCGACATGCTGCATCGAGGTAGATATGCTGGTAGATGCAATTGTGAAAATAGAGGAAGCGCAGGTCCTTAAAATGGCTGGAGCGGTGTATGGCCGTAAAAAGCCGGCTGCAGATGCGCAGATGGGGGACCATGGAACCGCCTGAGTCCATGATGAGGACAACTTTAACCGTGTTTTTGCGGCTCCGTGCCCAGGCCAGATGGAGCAGGCCGCCCCTATCCGCTGTCTCCTGAATCGTTTCGTCCAGATCCAGTTCTTCCTTGGGTCCTTCCACCTTGCTGCTGAGCTGCCGCAACCTGCGCAGGGCCAGCTCGAATTGCCTTACCCCGATGGTCTCATCCGTGCGAAATCCCCGGAAATTTCGTTCCGCCGCCACTTTGACGGCCGATTTGTTCACCGCTTCGCCGCCAATGCGTACCCCTGCGGGATGATAGCCGGAATGACCAAAAGGAGATGTCCCTCCCGTGCCGATCCATTTTTCCCCGCCATGATGCTCCCCCTGCTGCTCCCGCAGCCGTCTTTCCAGTTGACGCCTAAGCTCCTCCAGATCCCAATTCTCGAACTGTTTGCGCTCCGCGAGGGAGATAAGGCGGGGCGGCAGAGCTTTTTCCAGCCACTGCAGCACTTTTTCCGTCAGCTCCAGCGGCGTTTCTATGCCTTTAAAGTATCCGGCAAAAGCCAGGTCGTAACGGTCATAGTAGGTTTCGCTTTTCACCAGCACGGCGCGGGCCAGGTGGTAAAAGGCCGAGAGGCTGGAGAGGGCCATCCCCCGTCCCAGCGCCTCCATCAGCATCATCCATTCCGTGATGGATACGGGCACGCCATGAGCTTTAAGCATATAGAAAAAGTTGATAAACATTGTTTCCGTTTTCCTTTCTTACCAGTTGCGCAGAATCCCCGGCCCCGTGGTTCTCTTTGGTGCATCCGGATGCTGCAGACGCTGCAAAAGGGCGTTGAAATCCTGGTCTTTCTTGATAAGCACACCGAGAAATGGAAGCTCTTTGCCAATTTTTTCTGGGCTGATGCCCCCCACTACCAGCGCCTGCACCCAATCCAGCAGCTCACTGGTGCTTGGTTTTTTCTGCAGGCCGGCGATACCGCGTATCCAGTAGAAGGCGGCCATGGCCTCTTCCAGCAATTTTTGCTGCAGGTCGGGATGATGTACGCGCACAATCCTTTGCATCATGGCAGCGTCAGGAAAAGCAATGTAATGAAAAATGCAGCGGCGCAGGAAAGCATCGGGCAGCTCTTTCTCCGCGTTGCTCGTGATAATCACGATGGGACGGTGCTTTGCCTTTACCGTTTCTCCCGTCTCGGTGATGTCAAAGGTCATGATATCCAGCTCCCAGAGCAGGTCGTTAGGAAACTCTATATCCGCCTTGTCGATCTCATCAATGAGCAGGACCACCCGTTTCTCCGAAAGAAAGGCTTCGCCGATTTTCCCCATCTTGATGTAATGGCGTATATCTGAAACGTCGTGGTCGCCAAACTGACTGTCGTAAAGGCGCTGTACCGTATCATAGATATAGAGCCCGTCCTTAGCCTTGGTCGTAGACTTGATGTTCCAGATCAGCAGTTCCTTTCCCAGCCCGTCCGCAATGCTGCGGGCCAGCATGGTTTTACCCGTTCCCGGTTCACCTTTGATCAGCAAAGGTCTTCCCAGCGACACCGCCACGTTCACACTGTTCTGCAGTTCTTCCGAAGCAATATAGTCCTCTGTCCCGCCAAAAAAAGCATTTTGCTCTTGCAAACGAACTGCCTCCTACCTTTTCTTCACTATATTTTTCTGTTGTGCTATTATTCTTAACAAATGACCCGGAACCCTGCAAAAGGACAGGTTTCCTCGCAAATAAGCAGGAGCTTCGCCCTTTATCGTGGAACTGTCTTTATCTGCGGTGTATAAAAAAGAGGGCAGGCGATGCGGTGCATGAAGAATTTTTTCTTTGGATTTATGAGGGGACTGGCCATCGGGATTGGCGCCATCACTCCCGGAGTAAGCGGAGGTGCGCTTGCAGCCGTCTTAGGAATATATGAAAGCTTGACAGACGCTATTGCTCATATTACTGAGGATTTCCCTAAGAAGCTGCAATTTCTGCTGCCTCTCGGCATCGGCGGGGTTGTAGGGGTGCTTGCTTTCAGCAGAATTATTGAATATCTGTTCGAAAACTATAATACTGAGGTAAGATTCTTGTTTATCGGACTTATGTCGGGTGCGTTGCCCTCAGTCTTCAAACAGGCCAATAAAAAAGGCTTCAGAGTTGTTAATCTGCTTCCCTTCATTATTGCGGTCGGCACGGCAGTTTTGCTCACAGTGCCGGCAAAGGCGCAGCTTGAAATGATTCCTTCAGGGGAACCGACTCTGCTTCAGCTTGCCTTGTATGGGGCGATTATTGGGGTGGGCACGATTATCCCAGGTATAAGTGCCTCTGTCGTGTTAATCTACCTCGGAGGATACCAGGTGTTACTGGCGGGACTCACCGGAATGGATCCGGGCATCCTGATTCCCGCGGGGGTAGGCTATGCGGCGGCCGCGGTACTTTTTGCCAAATTAATCAGCCATCTGTTCAGAAGGGCTTATGGTCTTACGTATTATGCCGTACTCGGTTTCGTGCTGGGTTCGATTTTGCTGATTTTCCCCGGCGAAGCTTTAAGCGCAAAATATATCCCGTACTTGTTCCTATTAGTGCTCAGTTTTTATATCTCTTATTGGCTGGGCAAATTTTCTAAAGACGCCGCGTAGCCGCAGCATATACGTCACTTTGTTCAGCTGCTTTGACGCATCTCTCTAGATATTGCTCCGAAAAATAAACTCGCCCAGCTCTACGAGTCCGCTCAGCAACCCGTGCTGGCGTTAGAAAGTAGTGCCTGACTATACACGACCGGCCTATTACAATAGACAAAGCAACCTTCTAAGGAGGTACCAGATGGATATTTACGAAAGCCTGAGGGAGATTTGGGAGGGCAAAGATCTATGAAGATGATGAGAGGGATGCTGCTGGCGCTTGCTCCGGCTACCCTGGCCGCTCTTTGGCTTTACAGGCTGCCTGCTTTATGGCTGATTGCCGTCAGTGTGGCAACTGCGGTAGCCGCAGAGGCGCTTTGGCAGATAATTTTCAGAAAACCGGTGAAAATCAAAGACTTAAGCGCAGTGGTTACCGGATTGCTTTTTGGACTCAGTCTCTCGCCGTCCGTACCGTTACCTGTGGCTGCGGCCGGAGCTGCCTTTGCCATTGTTGTAGGAAAACAGATTTTCGGTGGATTTGGAAAGAACCTGTTCAATCCGGCGCTGACAGGGAGACTATTTGTCATTTTGGCTTTTCCCGGTGTGATGCGCCCTTGGCTGGACCCGGTGCAGCTGACCACCGCTGCAACCCCGCTGCAAATTTTCCGGGCTGAAGGGATAACCGCTCCGTTGGCGGCGCTTTTTGTCGGCAATGTGCCCGGTTCCATCGGTGAAACTTCGGCGCTGGCCTTGCTTACGGGGTTTATTTGGCTGGCATATAAAAAATATGCTAACTGGCGGATACCGGCCGCTTGTCTGTCTGCAACAGCCCTCATAGCTTTAGCGGCGGGAGACGATCCGCTGTTTCATCTTATGTCCGGCAGCTTGCTGCTCGGAGCGCTGTTTATGGCCACCGACCCTGTCACTTCTCCCCGCACCCAAACCGGCCGCTGGCTGTTCGGGGCGGCAGTGGGAGCGGGAACTATGGCCATGCGTTACTGGAGTCCGCTTCCCGAAGGCATCACCTTCGCCATTCTGGCCTTTAACGCTGTTGTGCCGCTTATCAACCGTTTTACCGTCAGGCCTCCCTTTTCATCACGCGGGCCTAGCCGCTGAGAGCGGTTTATGCCAGACCTGTGTTCGGCTGCAAGAATGAGCATCTCCGTGCGCAGTTCCTCAGCTGCTTCGTCGCGCTCCTCATCATTCGAATTATTCAGCACCGTATGGGAGAAAACGCGCTGTCAGCTGCGCAAACCGCAAGAGCGCTAAATGCGGCGACATGTCGGGTTTTGAAGGGCAGGATTATTCACCTCGACAATGTTGGCGGAGCGATTGCGTTTCATATAATCCGCGACAAAAAAGGCCCACTTGTAGATACGCTGGCATTTTCGGACGAAGATGAAAGCGCGTTGGACTACAAGTTAATCTAGCAAACATACGGCACAGACTGCTACAATATCTATTTTCGGCAGGAGGTAGGCGATAACTTCCTAAAGAAGTTATCGCTGTAGCATAACAAAATTCATAGACGGCCCCATCGCGAAAAGTGATTGGCACATCTTCTCCACCGGAAGTTCGGAGCTATTTCCCTTAATAATTTTAAAAATTACTTCTGGTTGTGTTGGCCGAAGATGGCTGTGGCCTTTTTTAAGATCTCTATCGTGACATCCTGGTCTGCTATCTTTTTCTTCGTTTCTTTAAGTTCTGCTTCCAATTCGGCGATACGGATCCGGCCAGGGTCTTGCTTGTCTTTTGTTTGTTTCAGCCAGTTCCGGACGTTCTGATCATTGACGCCAAAATCCTTAACGATACTGGACACTGGCTTGTTTTCTTCCCGCACGAGTCGAATGATATCAGCCTTAAAATCTTCATTGTAGCGCTTCGCATTATTATTCATTTTCAACGCCTCCAACAGCTTTATTTTATCCTAACTCAACTGTGTCCGGCAAATCGGGTATGGGTCTCTACGCCTCCGCCAGATGCAGTTGCTCTCGCAAAAACTGCTCCATCAGGGAAAAAATCCTCTGCAACGCCTCTATCAGGCTGATATCCTGCAACTCGTCGCAGCAGATGTAGAAAAGGTATGCCTGCACACAAACTCGGACGACAATGGTGATTCAAGATTTCCGAGGTTAATGGATGGCTGCGATCTGAGACGGCAGCTGATGCGTAAGACGAAAAGAGCGAATCTACCTAAGTGATATCGGCATAGAAACATCATTCTACTGAAAGGAACGTTGTGAAATGCAAAAAGCATACGATACATTTCTGTTATCAGAAGTGTCCGCAGGCTTAGCTGCCAAAGCTGTCAGCTTTGAACCGTATCGTTATGAGTGCGCCCATTGCGGAGAAGAAGTTCGTCTGGCCGCAGTAGATAGCACCAGTATGGTTCCGCATTTCCGGCATCGGAGCGGAAATAGTGATGTTGAGTGCGAATATTATCTTGGTCAATATGGATCATTTAGCACGGACGCTCATTCGCGGAAAAGCAAGAATGAAAGAGCTGAATTTTACTTCGACAGTAATACAAAGATGTTTTATCTTGGATTAAGGTTTAGCGAAGATGAGATATCTGCCTATGAACAGCTTTCTACCATTTTCGAGTTGAGGGTTGCGTCTCAGGTGCAACCGTTCTACACATTACGAATTAACGGGAAAAACTTTTCCGTTGATACTCAGAGACTGATTCCTCTCAATAAATTCTCTTACAGCTATTTTTTATCAAACACACTTAATGGCGTCAAGAGAAAATACAAGGTGTTCAATAATGTCTCGCATTACGCTGCGACTTTCTTTAAGATGCACGTGGGTGATAGTGGTTATCGAGCTAAATTAGTTCGTAGTTTCGTTCTTTATACGAATATTCCTTACTTTATAGCTTTTCAAAGCCAGAGTCAGGATTGGTCACTAGTAGATACTCGCCTACCAAGCGAAATCAAGGTTGAAAACACTTTCGAGTTTACGACAATGGGGAGAAAATTCTTAGGAAAGGTTTTGACCATAACTGCAAAAACAGCCCAAATTGATTCGTTATTATCCTCGTGGGGATATCAGTTGGAAGCCGCAGAGACGCTGACTTTGCTTTGGCCGCCAGCAATCCTTTCAGAGGATATATCACTAATAAATGCAGATGCAGCTTATCTTTATTCAACATTTGAGTTGCAGCCACACGGCAACATCAATGTCCATTCTGAGGACATCACAAAGATTGCTGATAGGCTTACAAAAGTTGCCGTTAATCCCAGAATCAAAGTTTATAAGAAGAACTCAGAACTGATACTTGAAACCTGCGAGCAAGAATCAGATGAATTCATTGACATTCCCGTAGCTCGAATAGTTGAAAGAAACTATCGAGTTCCGGACAATGCATCCTTTATGTTCAATCGTTCCGGGGTTTTGCCACTGAGCAAGGGTGTGACTGTCCAGATGACTCTTGACAGCGTAGTTAGACATTATTTGAACGGGTATTTGGATGGGATAGTTGCTCCGTCAGAACAAATTACGATGTCTGGAGAATCATTGCTCCGAGATGCTCTTATGCATTATAAAAGAACCGAAACGCTCAACTGGGATGATTTCAAGTCGCTTGACCTTAGCCAGACCGCTTTTCAATACATCGAAACCTGCGAGAAGACAGGACTGATTAACTCTGCGGCAAAATACTTCATTGAGGAGGGGCGGATATGAATTACCTTCCCACGATGACCGAGGTCGAGATCCGCTATGTTTGTTCAGTTATCCCTCTCCAAGATTCTGTGAGGTATTTCAAGCATTATCCAAAAGATTTTGCGAAAGTTATGCCGGGATTTCGAGCTACAAGCCTAAAAAACCAAGAGCAGGTCAGCGGTATTTTGTTCCGAAAGCGCAACCAGCACTTTATTTCATCATTTATTGAGAAGCGCATCAGCCGGTGGCTTGATGAGATTGGCGCGGCTATCAATAAAAAGACCGAAGAAGGTGAAAGCAAGGAATCTGCGTTGCTGCAAACCTTGCCTCATTGCTTCTTTGTGAACAATATTGGGTTATACTTCAAGTTGACGGGTCAGGAATATACAGGGGAGTTTCTTTCTATGCTTAGCGCAAGCATCAGGTTTATTAAAGATGCCGACACAGAATGCGAACGCACTAAATCAAAACTGGACACAAAAACAACCGAAGTCAGTCGTTTTGAAGCGGAACTTGAGCGTGTTCAGGCCGAACAAAGCAAAATGAGCCAAAAGCTGAGTGAGCGCTTAGACGAAATTAAGACACTTAAGCGCGCTAACGCAGACCTTGAAAAAAGCAAAGGAATTATCGCCTCGTACGAACAAACAATTGGAAGTCTGAAGCAAAAAGCGCAAGAACGGGATGATTACATACAACAACTGAAGGCTGCATTGTCTGTCGCAAGAGAGGAACAACAGCAGCTTGAGAAAAAGATCAGAGAAGAAATCGCCAAGCAACAGAAAACGGAGAAATATCGCCAAGATACCGCTCAAAAACCTAAATGTCCTAAAGACCTCGATGAGTTTAGGGATTATTTGGGATACAATTTTGAAAACATCGGTGTACCAGCAAATTCGGACTATTATCCGTTGCTCAAAGACTACCTGAGCAAGATATTGTTTCAAGGAAAACCGATTATTATCAGCAGAAGCACAGGATTATCTTTGATGAAATGCGTTTCAAACACGCTTGCAAAGACTCCGGTAGTTTCAACTTTAGCATTCGCCGATGATGTCACAGATAAATTAATAGATGGCTTTTTGTCACAGGACAAGCGTATAGTCTGCTTAGACAACTTCATTGGGAATTACAATGAAACTACGCTCATAACCATTTGTGATAGGCACAAAGATAAGATAATTTTCTTGACTGTTGCTTATGACCACACACTCTGCTTCGTTCCAGACGAATTAATGCGGTATTGCCATTATCTAAACCTAAATCGCGTTGAGGCTTTTACAGACGACACAGAGCTGACAGAAGACCCATCAGTTGTGGATGAAGTAGAAGCAGTAGTTACTTCAATTGTACCAGATGTTCGTTGGGCTGTCGCCTTAAAAGGAATGCTTGAGGAATTTGGGGTGCGGGGTGCTTTGTCCGCATATAAGAGTTCCCTCGTTGCTGACGAGTTGAGCCTTTGCCGTCTGTTGGCGTTTGATGTCTTGCCATACTGTACGGATGTTCTTAAAGTTGCTCCTTTCAATGTCTCCGAGCGATTGGTTAAATATGCGGGTTATAGCGGCAGATGTCTTTATAAGGATTTGTTCAGGAGGTGGTTTCGTGATGAATGACCTGCTGAAAACGATGTCGAACGATATGAATATTCCCCGTTATCGCAATGAATCAGATGAATCTTTCGTTTATCGTCTCTGCTATTCTGCGTTGGGGCAATGGTGTCTAAGCACGGCGATAAATTTGACAGCAGGAGCCGATGGTACTACGAAGCACAACCAAACCATTGTGCTTAATGACCTTTTATCACGGTTCACCGAACTGTTTCCGTATATAGCCGATAGATTCATTGACTTCAGTAATCAGCAAACATCTTTTTCGATCAGCGTCCGAAGGGCTTATGAGGAAACAGGATACCTATTGACCGATAGTAACAACCACAACCGAATCACAAACTATGGCAGAACTATTCGGGTTGGCGATAAGTTTTTATTCTTTGGGCTACCCTGTGAACATTGCGAAGTTAACGGACTTGGGGTGTTTGCGAACCCTACTGACTACTTGGTTGTTTTGAAGGACTTTCTCATAAGAGATTCTCTGCCGAGCGAGGCGTACTTCAACTCGCGGTTTGACCCAATTGATTTTTACCAAAGGGACATTGATTTATCCGACTTGGAATATTTCAATCCCAAGTCGAATAATGTACCATCTATGTCATGGGGTAAAAAGCCTGAAACAGATTGTACTGTGGCGAGGAAAACCAAAACGGGTCCGTTCTATCGGATAATGAAAGTAACTGACAATATACAGTTCGCCGATGAACCGGTTGAACAGCAAAGCGATATTTTTACATCGTATGAATACAGGAGACTGTACTTTGCGCTGAAATTCCATTACGACAACCCTCTGAAAGCAACAATAACGAAACTCGATGAGTTGTATTCTAAAATTCGTATAGGAGGGCACTTGCCGAATCGCGAATACTACCTATTGTTACTTTTGTCGTGGCCGGAACACAATGCGTTTGACAAAGTGAACTTTATCATAAGAAACGACCTGATTGCCGATGCAACTGATGCGCTTGCAGACATCGGGATAGAAATTAAGAAAGGGCAACCAAATGCATAATCCAAACGGAGTTCAGGAGTATTATCAGGCTATTCGGGATAGGCTGAAGAACTACATTAAGTCCGACTATTTGGCAAATAGCGAAACGCTATTGCTCTATGTCGATGACCTTCTTGGCGAGTTGTGTTCTGAGCACACGAACATCGCTCGTGAGCCGTATATTGAAACATCTGCTTCTTATAAGAAAATACAGGATGGAATACGGAACTCTTCTCAAATTGAGCAAGTGGTCAAAGAGTCTTTGCTAAAATTGGTTATCAAAGGCCTCGGCATTTTCTCCGACCCATTTGAGCATCAGGTTAAAGCTCTCGAACATTTCCTTGCCGGACGGGATTTGTTTGTGTCCACGGGCACCGGTTCTGGTAAGACCGAATGCTTCCTTTGGCCAATTATTGCAAAGTGTTTCAACGAAGCAAAGAATCACCCTGCGACCTTTAGAAACAGGGCGGTTCGCACACTTATCATTTACCCAATGAACGCGCTCGTTTCAGACCAGTTGGCACGCTTTAGAAAAATCATCGGCAGCCCGGATTTCAAAGACATATTTACTGGCGACACCCAAGCGACACGGATACCTCATTTCGGTATGTACACAGGACGAACTCCGTACTCTGGTGATGCAAAAAAAGCAAGTAGCCAAGAACTGGCGATGACTTTCCGAGAGAACTACCTAATTGACGAAACTGCCGATGCCGACACACAAAGAAGGCAAACGAACAATATCAAAGGACTTAAAAGCATCAACAAATATCCTGCGCGATCTGGTGAAGACGGACTTCGTGTCTTTATTGAAAATCTTGAAAAAAACATCCACAGGCCGTCACCATATGATGCCGAGTTCATAACGCGCTTTGAGATGCAGAATTGTCCTCCTGACATTCTGATTACCAACTACTCAATGTTAGAATATATGCTTATGCGTCAGCGTGAAGCTAACATTTGGGATAAAACAAAAGCGTGGCTTGAGATCTCGGATGAGAACAGACTGCTTATTGTTCTTGACGAGGCGCATATGTACCGTGGCTCTGCCGGAGGGGAAATTGCGCTCCTGCTGGAAAGGGTGTTCCACCGTCTGGGAATTTCCTCAGAAAAGGTTCAGTTCATCCTGACAACTGCGAGTATGCCCCAAAACGAGCTGAGTGCAATTAACGGTTTCTATACCGGCCTAACTGGAAAAGTTGCTTCTTCTTGTGAATATCTCTTTGGGTCAAAAGAGGATATTCCTGACGAACAGGAAATAAGAACGGACATAGAAGCATTAGCCTCAATAGGTTCCGACCAAGTCCAAGGAGAAGCAATCACGAAGCGGATTACCGCTTTCGCATCTTCAGTATTTAATACGACCTTGCCGTTTGCCATTAGTCGAGATAGCGCACAAGAGTGGCTATACAACAATCTTCCGAAGTATGAGGCTTTCGTTAAACTGAATAGACTCTGCCGTGATGGTGCGAAATCGTATAGCGAAATAAAAGAAGCTATCTTTGGAAATGTACCTGATTCTGAAAAGGCACTCAATGCCCTGCTGGTATTAGTTTCACTGGCAGCGAAAGATGGTAACATTTTGTTTCCAGTCAGGCTTCATATGTTCCTTCGCGGTTTGCAAGGGCTTTATGTCTGCTCGAACCTCAAATGCACCTGTGCGAAACACTCAGAAAGTGAAAAATTGCCGCTTGGGAAAATCATCTCTATTCCGAAGGATAAGTGCGAGTGCGGGGGCAGGATATACGAACTCTTCAATCACATAAAATGTGGGGCGTTATATATTCGTGCATTTGTTCAAAAAAACGAGGGTCAGCCATACTGGTACGTCTTCCCGCAAAAGGGTTTGGACGGGGATGTTAATTCTTTGCAAGAACTATTGCTTTACGTCGCCCCAAAACAATATCAGTGCGGGAAGAATGATAAGATTGGCTCCCTTGATCCATTCACAGGTAAACTGTATCTGACCCCGCAGGATGACGAAACTTTGCTTGATGTCGTCTACTACAATAGAAGTGAAAAAGGCAAAAAGACAGATGCCAAAGGAATGTCTTTTAATTTTGGTGTATGCCCAAAATGTAAAAAGCCGATGCCGTTAAAAAAACCCGTCGACTTGTCAACCAAAGGAAATATACCGTTTTACAACTTGACTAAGGCTCAATTCGAACTTCAACCGCCAAAGTCAGATCTTATTAACCGAGGGAAAAAAGTGTTGCTATTCTCCGATTCGCGTCAAAATGCAGCTAAACTCGCATTAGACCTTTCAAAATCATCAGATGCGGATGCTTTCCGCCAAGCAGTGATGCTTGCTTCACTCTTGTTAGAAATAGACGGTAAAGAACACTCCTTAGCTGATTTGTACCCTGCATTTCTGGACGCGTGTATTCAGAATAGCCTTGCTTTCTTTAGCGGAAAGAGCAAAGAAAGGTTTGCTGACGACAAGCGCAAGTTTAGTGACTCAAAGTCACGGGCAGAAAGGCGTGGACGTGCTGTCGATTACGCCGCACTTTCGGCCGAGTTCCGTTCTTTGCCCGACGACTACTATGAACAGTTACTCACATTTTTCACGGAGAGCCCCCGCTCTTTTAAGGACATCGGCATAGGTTTTCTGTCACCGTTATGGTCTGTCCTTGACGATTGTTTGTATGATTTAGAGGATATCGGAATAAGTATCGACAAAAGCACGTTGTGTCAATTGCTTGTGCTGATGTTTTGGGATGTTATGGATGATAGTGCTGCTTTGGGAGAAACCATCCAAGATGATGTGCGAAAAGGACTGCCCGGACGAAGCAAGAACCAAACATTCGGACTGAGCTTCGACTTTTCAACATCACTGGATAAAGGACTACTCCTGCGAATTCAGGAATTGTTGAACCTTGATACCACAACAATGGGAAAAATCGTAGATAAGGTTCGTGACTTATTCTTTGCTTCTTCGCCTGCCAATCGCTACTACATTAAATTAAGTGCGGTCAAAATCGAATTGGCAGGCGAGGATTTTGTGTGGTATCGGTGCGTGAAGTGCGGCAAGTTGTCTCCGTACAAAATTGGTGATTATTGTGGCGCTTGCTTTGATTCGGCTGATTTAGTTCCAATCGGCGAATCAAAATTATCCCGCTTTGACTTCTGGCGCATCCCCGTTCTAAATGCACTCAGGAAGACAGAAAATATTCACACGATTGATACCGAAGAGCATACAGCGCAGCTTTCGCACAAAGAAATCCGTAGCGACACATGGAGCCGCACGGAAAAATATGAAATGCGCTTTCAAGACATTAACACTGGAGAACACGGCGAAGATGCGATTGATGTTCTCAGTTGTACAACAACGATGGAAGTCGGTATTGATATCGGCTCTTTGACTGCGGTCGGGCTTCGTAATATCCCGCCCATGAGGGAGAACTATCAACAACGAGCAGGACGTGCCGGACGTAAGAATGCAGGGATATCAACTATCGTTACTTACGCCTCTGGAGGCACGCACGACAGCCACTACTTCCAGCACCCTGATGAAATGATTTCCGGCGTACTGCGTAAGCCTTGGATAGACTGTAGCAATCCGAAAATTAAACAACGCCATGTAAATATGCTGACACTAAACGGGTTTATGTCCACGGAAGCTATGAGATCCCAATTTGATGGGATAGTTGATATAGGGATTATTAAATTCTGCGAATTATATGGTGAAAACTTCATTGAGTTCGCAGAGCAATTTCCTAAAAACTCAAGACTGTCAACAGCTAAATTAATAGAGCATTTCCGAGAAATATGCGGGCTTGTTTTGGCAGAGGGCAAACGTGACGAGTATATAAACAATAACAAGGAAACGCCTGCGTTTGATATTTTTTACCGCAAAGGCTTTATTCCGTCTTACTCCTTCCCAAAGAATGTTGTAAGGTTCTTCGTTGAAAAGGAATCCAAGCGAGGCCAAAATGCGCCAAGGGATATTCAGTATGCACCCGAACGTGACATAACCGTAGCTCTTAACGAATATGCCCCTGGCCGCTTCGTAACAATCGATAAGAAAATATTTAAAAGCGGCGGGATTTACGCTAACCCTCGTCCCCGTGGGTTTGAAACCAATCAAGCAGCGTTTTACTTCAAGAACATTGACTACTACAATGACATCTTTATCTGCTCCGAGTGTAACTGGTTTGGGCTTCAGGAAGATACAAGCCTATCTCAATGCCCATACTGTGGCTCGGAGATTGTGAAGAACAAAATGCTGCGTCCTTGGGGGTTCTCCCCTGTTAAGGGCGATGAAGTAAAGTTCGAGGATGAGGACGAGCAATACACCTATGCTGAAGCCCCGTACTATTCTTATGTCCCTGAGGATACAAGGATGGACAGCTTTGGGCAAAGCAAAATCCGTTTCGCCAATTTGCCCGACCGCGAAGTGCTGACCGTTAATATGGGGAAGAGTAAAAACGGATTCAATATTTGCAAAAAATGCGGAGGAGCGGATGTAACTGACGCAAAGGGGAGCACGGCGTATTCGTTTTCTCAGCCTTATCACGATAACCACCCACTCTGCCGCCATGAAGGAACCGTTGCCCACGGCATTTATCTCGGATATGAGTTTCTTACGGATATGTTTATGCTCGATATATCTTACGATTCAACAAAGTTGGTGGGAAACCGCAGTGCCGAAGAGAAAAGCATCCTTCGTGCGGCTGTAACCACTTTGCACGAAGCACTCAAAAAAGCCGTCTCGCTCGTTTTGGATATCGATTATAACGAAATCAGCGGCGGCTGGCGTCCGAGAATCAAGGGAGACGGAAACTCTCATATAGAAATGTTTGTCTATGATAACCTAACCAGCGGCGCAGGATATTCATCACTAATAGGCTCGATTTTAGATAAGGTGCTCAAACGGGCGCGTATAATACTGACTGAGTGCGAATGTTCTCGCTCCTGTAAGAACTGCTTGGATAATTATTGGAATCAGCGAAATCATCAATTGTTCGACCGTCATTTGGGTTTGCAACTGCTTGACTACGCATACTTTGGGCGGTTGCCAGATGACTATGAAACAAGCAAGCAGAATGAATATCTTCTCCCGTTGCTGAAACTGATAACCGAGGATGGCGGGGTATCGCCACTCGCATTTGAGGTTATTCCAGCGATGCGGAAGAAACCAGACAACACAAGAAATAAAATTTATCTCAATCCTTATGATTTAACGGATTGGCTTCCAAATGCATTTATGACATACAGAAATCTGGTGAATGAGGGATAGTATGGCTAAGTCGCTTTCGCCGCTTCGTTATCCGGGCGGTAAATCAAAAATCTATGAAAAAGTTAGAAACCTGATCGTTTCCAACGGTTATGAGGGCAGAACATATGTCGAGCCTTTTGCCGGAGGTTTTGGTATAGGCATTGGTTTGCTATGCGAAGGTGTAGTGAAAGCGGCTATCCTGAATGATTATGATTCTCACATCTATAACTTTTGGTACTCCGTGCTTAATGACACAGACAACCTGCTTAGGCTGATTTCGGACACACCAATAACGATTGAAGAGCGTGAGAGACAAAAGCTGAACTACCGAGACACAGACGCAGATTCGTTGAGCGATGGCTTTGCAACACTGTTTCTGAATCGTGTCAACTTCTCAGGGGTCATAAAGGGCGGCCCCATTGGAGGGTTAGCGCAAACAGGGACGTACAAAGTTGACTGCCGTTTCAACAAGGCGGATATCAGTAGCAAAATAGAGACTATCGCCAAACTTAAGAGTAAAATTAAGCTGTACAACAAGGACGCAGGATATTTAATCAGAATGAGCCTGATGAGAATAAAAGCCCCGATGTTTTTGAATATCGACCCACCCTATGTGATAAAGGGCAGCCAACTTTACACGAATTTCTTTACCGAAGGAGACCATCTTAATCTTCAACGAGTGATTATTAAGCACTTGGATGCGGCGTTCCCGTGGATAATCACCTATGACGACTGTCCTTTAGTGAGGGATTTGTACTGGCGATTCCATATGGAGGAATACGGGATTACCCATAATGCCGGGAGAAGCGTTCAGAGTAAAGAAATAGTAATTACAAATCTACCAATAGACAGATTCTCATGGTAGGAGGATATCAATTATGACAACACTAAACCAGCTTCTTATCGCAGAAGCGACCGAATATGAATTCAAGTCCGCTGTTGAGGCTAACAAGCCACGCAGTTGGCTGAAGACCGTCAGCGCATTCGTCAATGGCGTGGGCTGTAGTATATACTTCGGCGTGTCCGACAATGGTGTTGCCATCGGATTCGATAACGCCCAGAAAGCCGCAGAGCAAGTCAGCGAACTTATAGAAGCGTCAAAGCAGATGCTTGTATCGAAAATATCGAATACCTTACAGACCGAAAACTGGATAAGGCTCAAATTGCCCGCCTAGCCACCTGCACATACAAGAGAAGCACAATTTACTCATCATCGATGAGTGGCAGCTTTTTCCAATGAATGAAGAGGATTCCCAGTTGCTTCTGTCGCTCATCGATCGACGACACAATCACCAAGCCACCATCATCGTGTCTCAATTTCAGCCTGCTGAATGGCTGGATCAAATTCCAGTTCCCGTTGCAGCTGAAGCAATCACTGATCGACTGTCTGCTCAATCCTACAGGATAACCATTCGGGGAGAGAAGTCCATGCGATCTCTATAGAACAACAAAGGGTCATTCTGTAAGATCAGGGTGGCCCTCATTCTCCGCGCTGGTGGCTCTAAGAAAACGCTGTACGCAAACGTAAAGGAATTACAATTTAGCAAAAGCGGATGGTCAAGAGTCATCTCAAAGGGGTGGCTCTCTGACCGGAAGCATGGCTCAATTTTTCCGGAGGCGTGGCTCACTGGTCACCGGAATCGCGGCTTTATGACGCCGTAATATGCAGGGCAACACTTTTTACTTTTATGGCCGGGAAAAATAGAATGTCTGGGCAGGGAAATCAAGTCTTTTGCAGAATGTTATTGGGGTTCGTTTCGGATTCCAGTGATTTTTTTGCTCCGTCTTAAAACTGCCGGCGCAAGATTTTCCGCTAAAAAACTAGGAGGCACTTTTGTACATGGGAGTGATAGTTGATCGCCATAGCACTTTATTGTATCGGTCAACAAAGGAAGATCTCCCTAAAGCTGTGGCATGCCTGAAAGATGCCTTTGCGGATGATCCCCTTTGGGCGGCAATATTCAAGAATGACCCTGACCGGGAGAAGGCCTTGGCGGCATTTTTTACTTTTCCGTTGCTATATGGAATGAAGTATGGTCAGGTATGGGCTACCTCCCCGGAAATAGAGGGAATAGCGGCATGGGTTCCGGGCAAGTATGCTGAAATGACTCTATGGCGCATGCTGTGCTCCGGAGCATTGTCTTATGGTACGAGGCTGGGGAAGGAAACTAGGCGTAATCTGGCAATTATATCCAAACAGCTTGTGCCTGCTCGCAAAAGATGGACTAGGAACAAGCGCTTCTTATACCTGGCAATTATAGGCATATCCTCCGCAGCACAGGGGAAGGGTCTCGGAAGTAAAATCATGGAGGCGATTAAAGAAGAAGCTGACAGGAACAAACTCTATCTTTATGTGGAAACGGAAAAGGAAGAAAATCTCTTGTTTTATCAAAAGCACGAGTTTGTTTTATGGCAAAAAATCGTGTTCGAGGAGATCAATTTGCCGATGTGGCTTATGGAGCGCAGGCCAAAAACCGGCTGCCTGGGGAGGCTGGGCTAAAACATTGGCCAAACGACATTTGAGTTCTAATACAGGTATGGGAGCAATAATTGGTGAGCGACTGTCAGGCTGAAAAAGAACTGCTTGCCCGCGCCCGGAATTGCCCGGAGGCGTTCGGTCGGCTTTATGACCAAAACTACTCTGCTATACTTAACTATTGCATACGCCGAACCGGTGATGTTGAGCTTGCTCAGGATATAACGGCCGAAACATTTGTTAAAGCGCTGAAAAATATCGGCCGATTCCAGTGGCGGAGCGTCGGCTCCTTTTCAGCCTGGCTCTACCGCATTGCTGGCAATGAGCTTGCTGACTGTTTTCGTAAAGGCGCCTCCAGGGAGGTTTCCTTGGAATATTTGCGGGAGAGCCAGGGGTTTGAGCCGGTGGCCCTTCACGAACTGGAAGCCGAATTGATTGCGGCACAGGAAACATTGGCGCGTCACCAGGAATTCCTGGCCTGCCGCCAAGAAATCAGCCTGCTGCCTCTTAAATACCAGGAGGTAATCGCCTTGCGTTTTTTTGCGGGAAAGAGCCATAAAGAGATGGCCGAGGTTTTAGGCAAACCGGAAGGGACAGTCAAATCCCTTTTACATCGCGGTTTGGAAAAATTACGGAATCAGCAGAGTAAAAAGTGTTAGAAAAACACAAAAAATTGCAACCTTTTTTCTTAAAAAGCGTTAACTAGAGCAAAAGGGTTGAATGAAATGAAAAATATCTTCGACGCCGAAAAAAATAAATTGCCTGTTCTGTTAGAAAACCTTGAGCTGCCCGAAGTGCAGACGCCGGCACACCAGCGTCATTTAAGGGAGTCTCTGCTTGCTTCTAGTTATTTTAAAGAAGGCGCTGTCCAGCTCTCCACCCGCCAAAAAATTGGCAGATTTATTGCTCCAGGGTTTACTCTGATGAAACCGAAAGCGTGGAGACTAGTGGTCTCGCTTGCTGTGCTGTTTTTGGCTCTCGGCGCTTACAGAGCCTTTTTTGTTGCTCCCCAGGCCGTAGCGAGCCTTACTTTGCAAGTCAATCCAGGCATAACCATGACCATTAGCGCAAGAAACAAGGTCCTAGACGCAGAGGCCTTGGACGCGCCAGGAGAGGCGCTACTGACAAGGCTTGATGTGGCAGGTAAAGAAGTGCCAGAGGTGCTGCGCCTCATGGCAGGGGCCTTGCGCGAGGCCGGCTTGCTGGCCCCCGAACGGCGGATAGTAGTGGCGCTGTACGCGATCGAAGAAGGGTTAAGGCCCGCAGAAAGGCTAACCCCGCCGGAACTGTCCGCCCTGACAGAAAATGTGCGCCAGTCTCTGCTTGGGTACATGCTTGAGCAGGGCTTGCCGGTGGAGGTAAAAGTTGCGGAGGTCACCGCTGAACTAGATTATGTCGCCCGGGCTATCGGCCTTTTGCCAATCGACTATGTCGACTATGTAGCCGAAGCCGGGTACCCGTTGGCCAAAGAGGTCCTTAAACTGCAAAAAGAACTGGGGATTGACCCGGCCTTGTTCAAAGAACAGCTGGGCACGATTAGGGCAGCCTTGGTTGACATAAGAAAAGCGGGGATAGAGTCTCAAATTGATGCCTTGGCTATCTTAAAGGTTGCTCTTGCCGCCGACCCGAAACTGCAGAAGCTGACCACCATCACTGCCGCGATGATGGACCTCGCTGAAAAAGGGCTGAGCAAAGAAACCGCTTTGGCTAAGATACAGGCCGCTATCAAGACTGACCCCACGCTGCAGAACTTTGACGACTTGCTGGAACTTCCCGAGAAGGAAGCGGATGAAGCTACCGAGAACGGCACCCCTCCGCCTGAGGCACCACAGCGTGACACGCCAAGGCCTGTTACGCCTGAAGCCGACGCGCCTCTGAAAGAAGCGGATGATGCTGAGAACGGCGCCCCCCCGCCTGATACTCCCCCTGATAAACCCGAGGAGTCGGCTGACGACGACTGAACCGCCCCCCCGGCTGTCGATTGTTTCTCTAAATCATAAAATTGCCGCGCACCCTTGATTTCGAGCCCGGGTACTCGTCAAAGTCGGTTTTCTTGTCCTTCCCGCGCCTACAGAACTTTTCTAGCGCAAGAAAGGGTTATATTTTTTTTCCTCGCCGATGGTCGTTCGAGGGCCATGACCAGGATAGACAGGCGTGTCATCTGGAAAGACGAGCAGGCGCGCTTTGATAGAGCGGATAATCTGCTCGGACGAGCCGCCGGGAAAGTCAGTTCGGCCGATAGACCCGGCAAACAGCGTATCGCCGGTAAACAGGGCACCGTCGATCAGCAGGCTGATGCCGCCTTTAGTGTGGCCGGGAGTGAAAATTACCTCTACGGTCAGATTGCCCACCGTAAGCGTTTCACCATCAGTCAGCAGGCGGTCGGGAGCGGCTAGTTGCAGCTTGCCGAGAAATGCCGACAGGCTAGCATGCGGCTTTTTGCACATTTCGCCATCAGCTTCGTGAATGAGCAGCGGCACACCCAGCGCCCGGCGAACTTCCTCGTTCGCGCCAACGTGGTCAACGTGGCCATGCGTATTGATAATGTATTGCACCTTGATCTTTTCTTTGGCCACCATTTCTAAGATGGTTCTGGCTTCCGCGCCAGGGTCGATAATGACACCTGCGCGCGTCTCCTCGCAAGCCACCAGGTAACAGTTGGCGGCAAAGGTACCTACTTCTGCCGAACGTATCAGCAAAAAATCGCCTCCTCAAAAGCTTGACTGGCTGTATTATTTCCACAGACAGCCTAAAAATCCTTTTTCAGGCGGACAGGAACTGACTGATAAACGCCGTTACCTGACCAAATTCGATAAGAAAGGCATCGTGTCCGAAGGGGGACTGGATCTCCCGGTATTCCGTCGTTACCCCGGAGCGACGGAGCTCCACAGCGAGACCCCTTATTTCCTGCGGCGGGTAAAGCAGGTCGCTGGAGATGGAAATGAGTAGCACCCGGCTCTCGATACGGCGCAAAGCGGCCTGGATTGAAGCGTAACCTCTAGACAGGTCGTGCAGGTCCATCGCCTTGGTCAGGTAAAGGTAGCTGTTGGCGTCAAAGCGCCTAACCAGCTTAGCGCCCTGGTAGTTTAGGTAGCTTTCCACCTCAAAATCCTGGAAAAAATCGTAATAGTTAGTCTCTTCTCCGGCCAGTTTACGGCCGAAACGTTCTTCGAAAGCCTCTTTGCTCTTGTAGGTAATCGTGCCAATCATCCTAGCCAGCGACAGGCCGTTGACCGGGAAAGTGCGTCCGTAGTAGCGACCCTGGCACCAGTCAGGGTCGTTCATAATCGCCTTGCGGCCCGCCTGGTTATAGGCGATGGCTAGCGGCGTCAGCCTTTCCGACGCCGCAATAGGGATGACAGAAGCAACGTAGCCGGGGAAAGTCACGGCCCACTCCAGCGCCTGCATAGCGCCTAAAGAACCACCGGAGACGGCCGCAAGACGCTTTACCCCCAGGTGGTCAAGCAACAGTTTCTGGGCACGGACCATATCGCGGACGGTGATTACGGGGAAGTCCATAGCGTACGGCACGCCAGTTTCGGGGTCGAGGGAGGCAGGGCCAGTCGTTCCATAGCAACCACCAAGCACGTTGCTGCAAACGACAAAATAACGGTCGGTATCAAACGCTTTGCCGGGCCCGATAAGGTCGGCCCACCAACCGGCCTCCTGGCTGGCTTGCTGTCCATCGCCGGCATGGGCGCTGCCTGTCAGCGCATGAGCAACATAGATAGCGTTTTTCCCGTCCGGAGCCAAGTGGCCATAAGTTTCATAGGCCACAGTGACCGGCCCCAGCTTCCGGCCACTCTCTAGGCGAAAGAGGTGGGGCGCGTAGCCAAAGGTAAATGTTTCGGGAGTTGGCCAGTTGCCGCGGAAATATGCCGTTTGCGGCGGGCGAATCACCTCGCTCACCTCCCTAGGGCTTGTTCCAGGTCTGCCAGCAGGTCTGCCACGTCTTCCAAACCTACAGAGAGGCGAACATAATCATCGCTCACGCCGGTAAACAGTTGCTCGTCTGTCGTCAGTTGCGAGTGGGTGGTGGTAGCCGGATGGATGGCCAGCGACTTAGCATCCCCGATGTTGGCTAGGTGGGAGAAGAGTTTTAGCCCGTCAATAAAGCGGCGGCCGGCTTCGCGTCCGCCCTTGATGCCAAAGCCCACAAGGGCGCCGGCGCCTTTGGGCAGATACTTTGGTAACAGGTCGTGGGAAGGATGGCCGGGCAAGCCGGGGTAGTTCACCCAATCGACGAGAGGGTGGGCCTGTAAGTAGCGGGCAACGGCCAGAGCGCTGGACGAATGGCGCTCCATGCGTAGCGGCAGCGTTTCCAACCCCTGCAGGAAAAGAAAAGCGTTAAAAGGCGAAAGCGAGGGGCCGATATCGCGCAGCAATTGTACACGCGCTTTGATGATATAGGCTAGCGGTCCAAGGGCTTCCACATACCGCAGGCCGTGGTAACTCGGGTCGGGCTCGGTCAGGTCGGGGAAGCGCCCGTTCGTCCAGTCGAACTTGCCGGAGTCGACAATCACGCCGCCGATAGAGGTACCATGGCCGCCAATGAATTTGGTGGCCGAGTGGACGACGATGTCGGCGCCGTGGGCTATTGGTCGAAACAGGTACGGTGAAGGGGTGGTGTTGTCCAAAATCAGGGGGACACCGGCTTCATGGGCGATTTGGGCCACTGCCTCCACATCGAAAATATCCAGACGCGGGTTGCCAATCGTTTCGGCAAATACGGCTTTCGTTTTTTCATTGATGGCGCACCGGAAATTTTCCGGGTTAGACGGGTCGACAAAGCGGACCGTTATCCCCATTTTGGGAAAAGTGTAGGTGAACAAGCTGTATGTCCCGCCGTAAAGACTGCTGGCGGCAACAATTTCGTCTCCCGGCCGGGTCAGATTCAGCAAGGACAAAGTAATGGCCGACTGTCCGCTGGAAACGGCGAGTGCCGCTACACCGCCCTCCAGCAGGGCCATTCTTTGTTCAAAGACGTCGGAGGTAGGGTTCATAATGCGGGTGTAAATGTTGCCAAACTCCTGCAGGCCGAAAAGTCTGGCCGCGTGGTCAGTGTCCTTAAAGACATAGGACGTGGTCTGGTAAATCGGCACGGCACGGGCGCCGGTGGTTGGGTCGGGCACCTGCCCTCCGTGGACGGCCAGTGTGTCGAAGCGGTAGTCGTTACTCATCTTTTCTCCTCCTTAATTAAATTGTGTCGCTAGACAAGAAACACGCTTTGCGCTTTGTCAACAGCAAAGCCTCTCCTTGTAAGAAGAGGCTGCTTTTTGCTCTCCTTATCTTTCAGGTTTCCCTGAAGGAATTGGCACCTTCCAGTTGTTGCTGGGGTTGCCGGGCTTCATCGGGCCATTCCCTCCGCCTCTCTTGATAAGACTATGGGTTTTCCAATACCTATTTAATTTGTATGCTAACTATGATAACAGCACAAGGAAGGCTTGTCAAATATTTTCCTCACCAAAAACGGCTGCGCAGGTGGCAGAAGCTCCGTAAATTCTGAGTCCATTATTCCAAGCATTTTACCCCTCTTAAGCGCCTCCCCGTGTCTCATTTTACTAGTAAAAATATGTAAAGTCAAACGGCTTCTGCGACCTTTTTCTTATAATATCCTTGCTCTAGGCAAAACAATTGCCTAGAGCAAGAAAAAATGCTTGAGAAAATTAGCACTTATCTATTATAATGGGAGGAAAATCTCTGCACAGGAGGAAGCCAATGTCCGAGCTCGTCTATAATTTCAATCCCGGTCCGTCCACGCTGCCGCTGTCCGTCCTAAAACAGGCGCAGTCCGAGCTTCTCGACTATAGAGGCACCGGCATGTCCGTGCTAGAAATTTCCCACCGCGCCAAAGAATTCGAGGCTATCGTACACAGCGCCGAAGCATTATTTAAAAAGCTGGCCGGGGTGGGCGAGGAGTACCGCGTCCTTTTTCTGCAGGGCGGCGCCAGCCTGCAATTTGCCATGGTGCCGCTGAATTTCCTGCCGGCCGGAGCCTCCGCCGACTACATCATTACCGGCGGCTTTGCCCAAAAAGCATTTGAGGAGGCGCAAAAAACCGGCAGAGCCAGAGTTGCCGCCACGACTGCGGCAGATAACTTCCGCCGCTTGCCGTCGCCGCAGGAAATTTCCCTTTCTCCTGATGCCGCCTACGTCCATATGACCAGCAATAATACTTTGTACGGCACACAATGGCACTCTTATCCGGAAACGGGAAACGTCCCGCTTATCGCTGACATGTCAAGCGATATTTTTTGCCGACCGTTTGAGACGGGCCGTTTTTCCTTGATTTACGCCGGCGCTCAGAAAAACCTGGGTCCTGCCGGCGTGACCGTCGTACTGATCCGCAAAAGCCTGCTGGAAAAAGTCCCACAGACGCTGCCCGCCATGCTACGCTATGACCTCCACGCCGCAAATGACTCCCTCTACAACACCCCGCCTTCTTTTTCTATCTATCTGCTGGAGCTGGTATTGCGCTGGATTGAAGAGCAAGGAGGCTTGGCGGCCATGGCCCGGCACAATGAAGAAAAAGCCGGCTACATCTACCAGGCCATGGATGAAAGTGACGGCTTTTATGTCGGGCACGCCGATAAAGCGCATCGTTCTCTGATGAACATAACCTTCCGACTGCCGGACGAGGCACGGGAGAAAAAGTTTCTGGCAGAAGCTGCCTCCCGCCGGCTGGTCGGGCTGAAAGGACACCGCTCCGTAGGCGGCTTGCGCGCTTCCGTCTATAACGCCATGAGCAAGGAAGGCTGCCTGGCCCTGGCAGAGTTGATGGCAAAGTTTCGCCGAACCAACAGCTGACAGCAATTTCAGCCCCCACAAAAATTCTGAAGGGAGTTAGAGCAATGCTTCTTTCCGCCAAAGCACTGGCCATCAGCCCCTCGCCCACCCTGACTATTGACGCCAAGGCTAAACAGCTAAAAAGCGAAGGGGTGGACGTGATTGGATTCGGGGCAGGGGAGCCAGACTTCGACACGCCCTCCCACATTAAAGAGGCCGCCATTGCCGCCATCAGGGCTGGCCACACCAAATACACGCCCGCGCAAGGAACGCCGGAACTGCAAAAAGCCGTCTGCCATAAGCTGCTCACCGACAACGGTTTAAGCTACAATCCTAACCAAGTTGTCATCAGTAACGGCGCCAAACACTCCTTAAGCAACGTCTTTGCCGCCCTCCTCAACCCGGGTGATGAAGTCCTGATTCCCTCGCCCTTCTGGGTCAGCTACCCGGAAATTGTCCGACTCCACGACGGCGTCCCTGTCAGCGTACCGACCGGCGCTGCTGGCGGCTTCAAAGCGTCGGCCGCCGACTTGGCTCGCTTTTTAAGCAAGAAAACCAAGGCCCTTGTGCTGAACAGCCCCAACAACCCTACCGGGCAGGTCTACTCTCAGGAAGAGCTGCAGGAAATCGCCGACTTTGCCGTGGCGCACAGCCTGTTTGTCGTTTCGGATGAGATTTATGAACCGTTAATTTATAGCGGACAGACACATCTGAGCATTGCTTCCCTGGGGGAAAAAATTAAGGAGCTGACTATTGTCGTTAATGGCGTCTCTAAAACATACGCCATGACGGGCTGGCGCATCGGCTATACCGCCTCCAGCCGAGAGATTGCCAAGGTGATGGGCAATGTGCAGAGCCATGCCACCTCTAACCCCAACTCCATCGCGCAAAAAGCAACCGTCGCCGCTCTGCTCGGACCTCAGGACTGCGTAGCGGAGATGAAAGCGGCTTTTGCTAGGCGCCGTGACTACATGATGGAAAAAATCCGCCTGATTCCCGGCCTCTCCTTCATCGAGCCGGCTGGCGCCTTCTACGTTTTTATGGACGTCAGCGGTCTCTTCGGGCGTATTTGCTGCGGCCGGACTATGGCCAGCAGTGATGATTTTGCCGCCCTGCTGCTGGAACACGCTCGAGTGGCCGTTGTCCCCGGCACCGGTTTTGGTGCCCCTGCTTATGTACGCCTCTCCTACGCGCTGTCCATGGAACAAATCGAAAAAGGGCTAAAGCGTATCGCCGCCTTCGTGCAGGCGCTAGCATAGCCCCCAGGCAAACCACGTTCCGTTGAGCAGTTATCTTACCGCCAGCCTAACCTTTCTCCAGATAATCACGGACCGAGGCTAGATATTGTCGATACATGGCCAAAGACTCCCTGTTGACAAGCTTTTTCTCCACAACTTGTCTGATGACCAACCGGGACACCTCCGCTTTTTCTTTATCCTTTAAGGTAGGCTTTACACAACCGCTCAAACAGAAGGGCATCTGTTTGTTGGCGTAGCGTCAGGGAGGCAAAAGCAGCAAATTCACTGGGGTTCTGCTCGTAAACAGTTTTCCCGTTTCTGGCTGCCTCATATTTAACAGATAGTCTTATCCCTTTCCGGAAAACGTCTTGAAGGCCTCTTTGGTGATGGTCACAGTTTCTACGCTGTCTAGGCAACTGCTCACCAAGTCCTCTATATCAAGCAGCGCCTCTGCTGCGATTACGGCCTCTAGACTGGGGCGGGTTTCAGGGTACTCGGGCACAAAGACAGTGCAGCAGTCCTCATAAGGGCGGATAGAGATCGGGTAAGTGTGGAGGCGGCGGGCCAGAGTGACGATTTCCTCTTTGTCAAATCCGATAAGCGGACGAAAAACAGGCCTGACGGTTACCTGCTCAATGACATTCATGCTCTCTAGCGTCTGGCTCGCTACCTGGCCCAGGTTTTCTCCGGTAACAAGCGCTAGCGCCCCGCGCCGCTCAGCAAGACGCTCGGCCACACGGAACATCAAGCGCCGCATCAGCGTCACCGTCAGCTTCTCCGGCGTTTTTTCCCGTAATTCCTGCTGAATCCTCGTAAAATGAGCCACATGAAGACGAAGGGGACTACCCCAGTCGGCCAGAATACGGCAAAGGTCGATTACTTTTTCTTTGGCGCGTTCACTGGTGAAAGGGAAGCTGTGAAAATGGAGAGCCTCCAGCGTCACACCGCGCTTCATCGTCATCCAGCCGGCTACAGGGCTATCGATACCTCCGGAAACGAGCAGCAGCGCCTTGCCGGTAACGCCGACAGGCAGGCCTCCGGGGCCGGAGATTTTTTCTGTAAAGATATAGGCTTCCTTTTCACGGATTTCAATCTCCAGAAGCTGTTCCGGCTGGCGGACGTCTACCACCAGACCGGGGAAGTTTTGCAGCAGGTAGGCTCCAACGTGGCTACTTACCTCCGGGGAGGTAAGGGGAAAGCGCTTGTCGGCTCTTTTAGTCTCCACCTTGAACCGTAAGAGCGGCCTAGCCACTCTGCGAAATTCAGACAGCGCTACCTCCTTTATAGCATCAAGCGACCAACCGGCCACCGCGACCGGGCTGATAGAAACGATGCCAAAGACTTTACGGAGCTTCTCCAGGCAAACGGCGGTGTCATGGACATGCACCCTGACAAAATTGCGCCCGTGCATCTGCTGGACCCGTGCGCCTTCTAGATCGCGCAGCGCCTGGCGAATGTTCGCCGTCAGCATGTTGGTAAAAAAGTGGCGGTTTTTCCCTTTTAAGGCGATCTCTCCGTGACGAACGAGCAGCAACTGATGCATAGCTATGACCTCCGCTAAAACCGGCGAAGGTAAGCAAGCACCTCCACCAGCTGTTCCAGTGTATAATCTATTTCCTCTACCGTGTTTTCTGCCGAGAGGCTAAAGCGCAGCGTTGAAGCAATGGCCTTCTCCGGCATCCCCATGGCCAGCAGAACGTGGCTAGGCTCCGGGCGGCGGGAGTGACAGGCAGACCCTGTGGAAACATAAATTCCGCGCTCCTCTAGAGCATGCAAGAGCACCTCTCCTTTAACGGCGGGGAAAGTGACGCTGGCGATATACGGGGCGGCGTCGGACGATCCATTGCAGACAGCGCCGGGAAGCTCTGTCAGGAGGCCGTTTAGTAGCCGTTGTCTTAAAGCAGTGATGGTCCGGATGTTTTCCTCTCGGTGCTCTGCAGCTAGGCGCACCGCCGCCGCTAAACCGGCAATCCCGGGCACATTTTCCGTGCCCGGCCGCACAGCCTTTTCTTGGCCGCCGCCATGAAACAAAGGCTCCAGCTCCAGGCCTTCCCGGCAATAAAGCGCCCCTACGCCTTTGGGCCCGTGAATTTTGTGGGCGGAGAAAGAAACCAGGTCCGCCCGCCAGCCGACAGGGCAGACCGGCAGTTTACCGAGCGACTGAACGGCATCAACATGAAAAAGGAGCTCGCTGTTTTTTGCTTTGAGTAACCGCCCGATTTCTGCCACCGGTTGGATAGCGCCCACCTCGTTATTGACATGCATAACACTGATGAGAATAGTATCGGGGCGCAAAGCTGCCGCCACCTGCTCCGGATCGACTAGTCCGCGGGAATCTACCTCCAGGAAGGTCACTGTAAACCCTTCGGCGGCCAGAGCCCGGCACGCCTGCAGCACAGAAGCGTGTTCTACCTTTGTGGTTACTAGGTGACGCCCACGGCGAACCCGCCGCCGGGCCGCTCCTTTCAGGGCTAGGTTGTTGGCTTCCGTACCGCCGGAAGTAAAGAAGATTTCTTCCTCCCGGGCGCCGCAAGTGGCAGCAAGTACCCGCCGCGCCGCTTGCTGCAGACGTTCAGCCTCCAGCCCCAGACGGTGCAGCGAAGAAGGGTTGCCAAAGGTGTCTTCCAGCGCCCCACGCATAACTGCTGCTACTTCCGGCAGAACGCGGGTGGTAGCGCTGTTATCAAGATAAACTGTTTTTCTCATTCAGCCTCCCGCAATGGTTCCTCTTAACCATCAATAAAGCCTTCCCTGCGCTTGGTTAATTCTCCCAGGAAAAAACCACCTGCCATCACAGCGCCCCTATGCCTCTGGGTCACTTGAATCATGGAGAATTTTGCTAACCTGTGCCCGCATTTCTTCTTTACGGCAGACGGTGCGATGCCGTATGGGCCGCGAGGCCAAGTCTCTGACACCCGGCGGCACCGCTGTGCCGGTCAGGCGGCCAAGCTCATTGATAAGTGAAAAGTCGTCTTCTTCCCGCTGTCGGCCTTCGATAGATTGCAGCACGTCACGAGGAAACTTGTAGGGACTGGCAGTAGCAACGACTATCGTCGGCGTCTGGTCAGACGTTTCCCGGCGGTACTTCTGCCAGACAGCATAAGCTACTGCCGTATGTGGATCCATAAGGTAAGCAGACGAAGTATACACTTTGTGGATAGCCTGTGCCGTTTCTGTTTCGCTGGCGTAGCCGCCGACCAGGCTCCTGAAAACGCCTTGCACTGCAGCACCGATTTCATAGCGGCCGGCAGTGTCTAGCTGCCGCATCAGTTCGCGGGTTTTGGTGCCCTCCTCCCCGCTAGCTTCGTAGAGCAACCTCTCTAGGTTGCTGGAGACTAGGATATCCATGGATGGCGACATGGTGGTAATAAATCTCCTGTTTTTGTCATACACGCCGGTAGCCAGGAAATCGGCCAGCACTTTGTTCTCATTGGCGGCGCAAAGCAACTTCCCGACCGGGAGACCCATCTTTTTGGCATACCACCCGGCTAGGATATTACCAAAGTTACCTGTGGGTACGGCAAAATTCACTTCCTCCCCCAGACGGAGGGCCCCGCTTGCTACCATCTGCAGGTAAGCGAAAAAATAATAAACTACCTGCGGGATTAAACGGCCAATGTTAATAGAGTTAGCCGAGGAAAAAAGCTTCTTTTTACGGGAGGCCAGCTCTCTTAACTCTGTGTCGGCGAAAATGGCTTTGACGCCGCTCTGGGCATCGTCAAAATTGCCCTTGATGCCGATGACATACGTATTCTCACCCTGCTGCGTGATCATTTGCCTTTTTTGCACTTCACTGACGCCGTATTCCGGAAAAAAGACGATAATCTTTGTCCCCGGCACGCCGGCGAACCCCTCCAGTGCCGCCTTGCCCGTATCCCCGGAAGTAGCCGTTAAGATAATAACTTCCCCGTCAAGGCCCAGTTTCTCGGTAGCCTTCTTGAGTAGGTGCGGCAGGATAGACAGCGCCATGTCCTTGAAAGCAAAAGTTGGCCCGTGAAACAATTCGAGGAAATAGACGTCAGCCACGCTAACAAGCGGAGCGATAAGCGGTGTATCAAACTTGGCATCGTAGGCGGACGCAAGGCAGCCCTGCAACTCCTCGGCACTAAAGTCAGGCAGGAAAGGTTGCATGATGCGCCAGGCTAATTCCTGGTACGTAAGGCCTGTCCACGCTGCCAGATCTGCGACCGGCGCCGGAAAAACAGCAGGAACAAAGAGGCCTCCGTCTGCGGCTAGTCCTCGCACGATAGCTTCGGCCGAAAGGGCGGGCTGGGTTTCTCCTCTGGTGCTCTTGTAGGTCAGCTCTTTCATGCCGTCATCTCCCCTAAGTCGGTAACTCCCAGGAAATAATCCATCAGCCGATAGCCCGCAGGGATTTTTATCCCTGTTTCCAGGGCTGAAAACTCGTCATAGCCAGACGCGCCGCCGAATGGATGTCTATCGCTTTGGTAGATAACAAAAGGCACCGGGTCACTGGTGTGGGTGCGCAGGGACAGCGGTGTGGCATGGTCAGGCAAGACCATCAGCCTGTAGGGCTCTCCCCAACTGTCCAGAGATTTTTTTAACACGCGCAGCACGTGCTCATCAATCAACTCAATAGCCCTGACTTTGTTTGCTACCTCCTGACGGTGACCGTATTCGTCCGGTGCCTCTAGGTGAAGGTAGACAAAGTCCGTACCGCTTTTGAGCGAGGCTAAAGCCGCCTCGGCCATGCCGACAAAGTTAGTATGGTTATCACCTGTCATGCCGGGCACTTCCAGGACCTCTAGGCCCGCGCACAGGCCGAGTCCCCGAACGAGGTCCACCTCAGAGATAACCGCTCCGCTGAGCTTGTATTTCTCTGCAAAACTGGCTAGCTGCGCCCGCTGTCCGTGACCCCAGAGCCAGATAGCGTTGGCAGTACCCAAACCTTTAGCGGTCCGCTTGGTATTGGCTTCATGCCCTGAAAGAAACTGCGCACTTTTTTGCATCATTTTTCGTAAAACGCCGTTATGTGACCCTTCCGGCAGATATGTTCCTACCTTCCGGCCGAGAATATCATGCGGCGGCGTCATTCGCCATTCGTGCGGGCCATCTTCCCAGACCATCAGGTGCCGGTAACTGATTCCGGGATAAAAGCCGATTCCCGGACTGGCCAGCCTTTCATTGACCAAAGAAATCAGCTCTCTGGCCTCCTCTGAGGAAATTTGCCCGGCACTATGGTCGAGCATCACCTTTTCCTCATAGGGTTCGTCTTCTGAAAGTGTCACTAGGTTGCAGCGAAAAGCCACATCGCCATTTTTCAGTTTAATGCCCATACTGGCCGCCTCAAAAGGGGAACGGCCCGTGTAATAGATACGCGGATCATAGCCGAGCACCGCCAGATTAGCCGTATCACTGCCCGGAGACATGCCCTCCGGCACCGTCTGCACCAGCCCCAGTATTCCCCGCCGCGCCAGTCCATCCAAGACAGGTTTGCGGGCCGCCTGCAGCGGCGTCTTGCCTCCTAGCGACTCCACCGGATAATCGGCCATTCCATCCCCTAGCACCACGATGTTCTTCAACGTTTACCTCTCCCCTGTCCGGTTGTGCAAAAAATGTTTCTGCTAAACTTATACCACAGAACGCTTTTGCTGGCTACCTGCCGGATAAAAAATTAAGCCGGGACGCCGTGGCTTGCCGCTTCTGCGGGAATGGCGATCGCTCCGGCAACTCAGACGACTAGGTAGAGCGGAGGGCGAGCACAAAAGTCGCAGTGCTGCGGCGCCGTCCAAGCAGTAAAACGGACGCTTTCCAGGTGACAAAGATCCGGGGGCTCTTCGTAAACATCAACAAATTCGTCGATGGCCCGGTCCAGATGTTCTCCACAGACCACATACACAGCTACCAAACCTCCTTTAAACCGTTCCTTTACTGAGAACACGCAGTACAAACGGTGCCACGTCCGTGAGGTCGTTTAGGACGGGCAACTCTTTTGGACGAGCGCCGGCTAGGAGCAGGGGAACCGGGTTTGACGTATGACCGGCTGTCAGCAGGTCTTCAAAGTTGCCATGGTCGCTGGTCATGATAAATAACGTCTCCGATAAATTCAGGTGTGCGAGCGCACTGCCGATAAAGCGATCGATGATCCCGGTCAGCACCGTCGCTTTTTCGCGGCAGCGCTTGTGCCCGAAGATGTCGGTCAAAAAATGCTCAAATAGCAGAAAATCGTGCTGCCGGGCCACCCTGGCCAGACATTCGCCGGCTTGTTCAGGAGAAACGACAGGTACATCGTGGCCCAAGGTGCGAACCCATTCATTGGTAATATCCGAGTAAACAGCCTCGCCCTGAAGCATTTGCTGGAAAGTACGGAAAGGAAGGCCAGCATAGAAGTTCAGCATGGTCGAAGCAGAGAAAAGGAGTCTGCCGCGGTCGAGTTCCGCAAAAAACTCAGGACGGTAGCAATTAAGAAACGTTGCGGATTTGCCAGCCTTGATTATTTTCCCCAGCAGCCCTTCGGCAGATAATATCTGGCGGAGTTCTTCATTGGGAAAGCCATTCAGGTGGCGGCCAATAGCTTGGGCCGCGTTTTGCCCGCTAAAAAGCGTCGTCTGGCCGGTGGCACTCTGCGGGTAGCCAGGAACGCCCAGGGTGGCGTCCAAAGGCAGCAGCGTGGCCAATGGCCCGTGAAAGCCGGCGGTCTCCCTAGTCAGATCTTGCCCCCCCAGCAGCCGGTTCAGAGCCGGCGTACTGGCGGTAGACAAAGGATTATTTTCGCCGGCTGGAGCCAGTCCTAGGCCATCGATGAAGAAAAGGACTACTCGCATATGCCCTGCCAAGCTATTCCACGCGCTCCGGGAGCTCTGCCAAGGCAACTTTGACCGTATGCTGTTCACGTCCACGGAAGAAGACAACATCCACCTCGTCGCCGACTTTCTGCTCATGGATAATCCGGCGCAGGGCAGCAAAGTCCGCTATTTTTTGTCCGGCCATAGCGGTAATTACATCCCCGCGGCGAATGCCGGCACGGTCAGCAGGACCGCCTTGGACGACTTCCTGGATCAAAACGCCGTAATTAACAGGCAGCTGCAGCTCGGCGGCCACCGACTCGTCTACGTTGCCTCCGTACCAGACGCCCATCCAGGGACGGATAATGCGGCCATGGATAACCAAGTCACGCGCAATTTTTTGGGCGGTGTTGGAGGGGATGGCAAACCCCATACCTTCTACACCTGGAAGTTTAATCTTGGCGGTGTTGATGCCGATAACTTCTCCCCGCAAGTTGACCAATGCCCCGCCGCTGTTCCCTTCATTGATAGCAGCGTCTGTCTGGATAAAATTAAACGTGTGCTCATCAATGCTGATGCTGCGTTGCTTGGCGCTGATAACGCCCACCGTCACCGTCTGCGAGAAGTCTAGTCCCAGGGGATTACCGATGGCGATGGCCACCTCCCCCACCGCCAGAGCATCGGAGTCACCAAACCGAGCCTCCGGCAGATTCCCCTGTTCAATTTTAATTACCGCTAGGTCTGTGGCGGCGTCCGTACCGACCACCCGGGCAGAATGTTCCTCTCCGGTACTCAGTGTCACGCGCAACTCGCTGGCGCCGGCAACGACATGGTTGTTAGTGACAATATGTCCGTCCTGCCCAATAATCACCCCCGTGCCGGTAGCACGCTCCCGCAGGACTGTACGCCCCTGGAAAAAGTCGTGAACTTGAGCTTTGTTTGTAATGCCCACAACAGTCGGCAATACCTGCTCCGTGGCTCGGACAACCGCTGTATTTTGATGTTCAGGCAGGTCATACCCCTCTAGGGGCGCCTCCTGCCGAAAATCTTGTTCCCTTTGTCCTGGCAAC
>JAGXSQ010000115.1 GCA_018333395.1 Dethiobacter sp. | reverse complement strand
AGCCCTATTACCGATACTTATTATAAAGGATTCCCTGCCGGTTGACAACGGCAAAAATTGTGCGTACACGACATTTTCTTTTGTTTTCTGTCATTCCTGCAATTTTTTGTCGTTTATTCCGTCGCTCACCTTCTTTGTGTTAGTGTGCCTGTCACTCCTGCGAACACTTGTTCAAGCAAGAGCAGGCGCAGGAATTTGCGAGCTTTTGCAGAATAAAATCCTATGATTTATTAGGGAGGTTCGCATGAAAAGAACTGTCCGTTTTTACAGCACACTGCTGGCCTTGCTGCTGGCACTGTCCCTGCCAGCCCAGGCCGCCGCTCCCTATACCCGCACTGAGCCGATCGTTTACACCGTCAGGCACTCTTACCGGGTGGAAAATCGCGGGCCGGTGCCGGTTACCAATATTGTCCTCACGCTACCTGCCTTCCACCCAGAACCGTTCAGCAATCAGGAGCTTTTGACGAGCCGCTGGAACATACCGCCGTCCAGAACAAGCCGCGATAGGCGGGGAAACTTAACTGCGGAATTTACCTTGCCCCGCCTGGAGGTCGGCGCTAGCGCCGAGATTGTCCTAGAGGCGCTGGTACGCAACTTCGGCGTAGCCTTCCACCTGGAACGGGAAGGCGAGAATTTTTCCCAGCCGGATCACTCCTATCTGCAGCCGGAACCAAAAGTAGAAAGCACCCATCCGGAAATAATTTCTAAAGTGTCCCAGATTACGAAAGGCCTCCCCGGCGCAGTAGAGCAGGCCAGAGCAATTTTCGCCTTTGTCCACCAGCACATGACCTACGACACCAGCCCTGAATACAGCAATCAAGGCGCCCTGGAGGCCTTACGGTCCGGCCGGGGCGTTTGCGAGGATTATGCCGGCTTGTTTGTGGCGCTTTGCCGGGCCAGCGGGATCCCGGCTCGTCTGGTCTATGGCTATGCCGCAGCGCAAGCGGGCCAAAGCTTCGAAGCCCACGCCTGGGCCGAATTTTTCCTATCCTCTCACGGCTGGATACCGGTGGAGCCCACCGTTCACTCCGCAGAAGTCCCGTGGCAATATTTCGCCGCTCTGCCGCCGGAATACCGGCACCTAGTTTTCTCCCTGCAGCCAAAAGAGTGGCGGTGGACCTGGTTCGGCGGAAGAGGAAGTATTGACGCCTTGTTTACTTCCACCGTTTTGGCCGGGCGATTCATGGCTCTTTTCGGTGACGTACCGTCTGGTCACTGGGCTTACGCCGTTATTGAGAACTTGGCTTCTCGTGGTCTTGTTGCCGGCTACCGGGGGAATTTTGCGCCAAGCCGGGCAGTAACGCGGGCCGAGTTTGCCAAGCTAGTCGCCTTGGCCCGTGGATTAGCACCAGACTATGGCGTCTCCACTTTTTCTGACGTGCAGCAGGGCGACTGGTTCCACGCTGTGGTCACAGCCGCCTCCCGTGCCGGCCTGCTCTCCGGCTTCCCAGACGGGACTTTCAGGCCGCACAAGCCCGTCACCCGCGAACAGGCGGCCGCTATCCTGGCACGCGCCTTGGCCGCTGATAGCCAGACTCCTGCTCGGGGTGTGGGTGGCTCTCTCCCCTTTGCCGATAATGAAGCCATTGCCCCCTGGGCGCTGCCTGCCGTTATCTTTACCGTAGAGAAACAGCTCTTTGGTGGCGACCCGCAGAACCTTTTCCGCCCACAGGACCATACCACCCGCGCCGAGGCGGCGGCGCTCATCCACCGTTATCTGAGTATGTAGCATCCCTCGAAAATAGACTCCCTAGCTGTGGAACCTGCTGTTCGTTCGCGCTAGGGAGGCGCGAACGGAAGCTTACCTGGCCGGCAAAACGGGCTAGCTTCGTGGCGCCAGGCCCAAAAAACAAAGGTCAAATAGTTTTTCCGCCTGTTTTTCCGTGGCGTCCAGCGGCTGTCCCGCAAAGAGTACAAGAACAAGCAAGGTGGAAAACATACTGATAATGGCCTGGGCCACGACAGCAGTGTCTACGGGACGGAATTCTCCGGTATCCACCCCCTCTCGTAAAAGGTCTTCCAAAAAGCGAGCCAGCCGTGTATAGCGGCCAAACATGTCTTCCCGCATCTCCGGACGGGACGACGGGCGCTCGCCAATGATAATACGCGCTGCCGACGCATGCTGGCTGATAAATGTCAGGTGTCGTCCAAAAACGGCCTTTAGCTTGGCGGTGGCTGGCAGCGGAGCTGCCGCCGCTGCCAGCAGCTCCCTAAAATATTCCTGAAATCCCGCATCTAGAATAGCGGCAAACAACTCTTCCTTACTGACAAAATACTCGTAAATCGTCCCTTTCCCCACGCCAGCCCGGTCGGCAATATCTTCAATTTTTACCTGGTCATAGGGCCGCTCACCGAAAATATCCATGGCCGCCGCCACAATGCGGCCTTTTTTTTCGCTTATCTCCTGCATCAATCTCACCTTCATTCCAGCGGCTGGCCAGTGGCCAGCCGCCAGCTAAGGTCACCCAGATAGCCCTCATAACGGGCATGCAGCAACTCCTGCTCCCGCTCGTCTAGAGCATCCCGAGCGGCAGTCACATCTATCTGAGTTCCTACCCCCGCCTGATAGCGCAAAACAGCTAAGCGATGCGCCTCAGCAGCAGACCGGACACCCTGCTCTAGAGCGGCTAACTGTTTTTCCACGCCAGAGAGGCGGTGATAAAGCTGGAATACTTCCAGGCGAACTGCCTCCACCGTCGCTTGCAGCTGCAGACGTGCTTCCTCCACCGCCAGGTCTGCATCCCGCCGGGAAGCGGAATCTAAAAAAATATGCCTGGCGTGAGCGAGCTCTCTTTCCCTGAGCAGCAAGCTTTCTCTAGCCGCAATTACGTCCAGACGCTCGACATCCGCTCCAGCCAGCCCTCTTTGCAAGTCAAGAGGCCTTCGCTCCGGAACGCTGAACTTTTCCGGCAGATCAACTGCGGCGGACAGCGGTCGGCCAAGCGACTTGTTAAGAGCTGCCCGCGCCGCTTGCACACCACTTTCAGCGGCAAAAACCCGCGCCTCCGCCGCCGCTACATGCACCTGCGCTGCTAAGATGTCGCTCCTGGCCACCGTCCCGGCCTGAAAAGCGACTTCCGCCAGCCTTTGTTGTTCTCTGGCCCGCGCCAGTGCCTGTCCGGCCAATTTCAAGCGATCCATGGCACGGTGCAGTTCCAGGTAATTCCTTTGCGTCTCCAGCACCAGCAGGTCGCGGTCGGCCCGCTCCCGGAGCGGCGCCAGCCTCTCCATCTGCTCTGCCTGCGTCGGCGCTATATAGACAAGCGATAAATCACCAGGCTGTAAAGAGTTGGTGATTAGCCTATAAACAGCGCCATCCACCCTTTGGCGCAACTGCTCTGCACCGGTCCGTGACCGTTCCGCCCGCACCGCCGCCAGAAGCGCCGCCGGGTTATCTCTTAGCGCCACCTCCACCGCCCGCCGCAGCAGGAGCGCCTCCCCCGCCGCCAGCACAACGGTGCCGGCCCCCAGCAGCACTAAACTTACCACTGCGGCTATCCCGGCTTTTTTTGCTAAGACGATTTTCAACTTCACAGTCCCGCCTCCCCCATGACAGTTTTGTGCCGCTTGCTACGTAACCGCTCGCCTAGGTCGTCTAGAATACTGTAGATGACCGGCACCACCAGCAGCGTCAGCAAGGTGGAAACCGAAAGCCCGCCAATAACGGCTGTCGCCAGTGGTGCCTGCATCTCGGCACCGGTGCCGATCCCAAGCGCCATAGGCAACATGCCGAGCACCGTCGTCAGCGTGGTCATCAAAATCGGCCGCAGACGCACCGGTCCGGCCAGGAGAATGGCCTCGCGGCAGGAATGTCCGCGTTCCCGCAGCTTATTGATATAATCAACCAGCACGATGGCGTTGTTAACCACAATGCCCGCCAGCATAATTACCCCGATAAACGCCGGCACGTTCAGCGTCCGACCGGTGATGGCCAGAGACAGTACCACCCCTACAAAAGTGGGCGGCAGGGCAAACATGATAATGAAGGGATGGAGCAGCGACTCAAACTGCGCCGCCATGATCATATACACGAGCAGTACAGCCAGCACTAGAGCCATGGCCAGCGAAGCGAAAGACTCGGCCATCTGCTGCTGCTCGCCGGCAAACTCCACCGAGTAGCCCGCCGGTAGCGCCAATCTGTCCAGTCCCTGCTGAATATCCGCCACCACCGGACCGAGGGGCCGGCCAGATAGCTGGGCCGTAACGCCTGCGCTACGCACCTGGTCGTGGCGGGCAATGCTCACCGCGCCCACCGCCGGACGGAAGTCAGCCACCTCGCCAAGCGGCACACGCAGACCGGCCGGCGAAACCACCTCTAGGCTTTGCAGACCAGCCACACTATCCCGCAACGCTTCCGGCACCTGCAAGCGCACGTCCACCTCCCGTCCGCCGCCGCGTAGGCGGGTAACCACCTGGCCACCCAGCGCCGTCCGCAGAGTGCTGCTCACAGACGCCGATGGAATGCCCAAAGAGGCCGCCCGCTCCCGATCCACCCGTACCTGCAGCTCAGGCCAGGCGCGGTCAAAGCTGGTGGCCACTTCCCGTGTTCCCTCTACCTGCGCCACAATGGCCTTTACCTCTGCGGCCAGCTGCTGCAACACCGGCAGGGAGTCACCTTTAAGCAAAATATCGACCGGTGCGCCGCCGCCGCCTAGGCTCATATTTTGCGAGGGGCGCACCCTGATTTCCGCTCCTGCCACCGTGCCGGTCAAAGCCCTGATTTTATCGGCCGTTTGGCTGTTGTCCAGGCTTCGTTCTCCTCTTTCTTTTAGCCGTACTTCCAGAGTGGCGCGGTTGCGCTGGGCACCGGCGTTGCCCATTCCGGAGGAAGCGCCGATGGTCACAAACGTGTCACGAACTTCCTCCACCTGCATCAACTGGCCTTCCAACCGGAGCGCCAGTTGCTTTGTTTCGGCTAAGGAAGCGCCGTCGGGCAGCCTGACGTTAACCATCAGCCAGTTGTCATCCATCCCGGGAATAAATTCCGTCCCCACCAGCGGCACCAGCGCTAGGCAGCCCATAAAGGAGGCCACCATCACGCCTATCACCAGTTTGCGGCGCCCCAGCGCCAAGCGCAGCGTCCGGCCGTAGAAAGCGTCTACCCGGTCAAAGAAACGCGCCGCGCCGGCACCCGTGCCGCTATCCGACACTTTTAGCAATTTAGAGGAAAGCAGGGGCACCACACTCAGCGCTACGGCCAAGGAAGCGAGCAGAGCAAAGCTAATGGTCCAAGCCATGGAGCTGAAAATCTGCGACGCGAGGCCCTCCACGAAAACGACCGGCAAAAAAACAACAACCGTAGTCAGCGTAGCTGCCACAATAGCGTCAGCCACTTCGTTACTGCCGACGATCGCTGCCTCCTTGCCGCCTAGCCCCTGCTGCCGGAATCGAAAAACATTTTCCAGAATAACGATGGCGTTGTCGACCATCATGCCGATACCAAGCGCCAGCCCTCCTAGGGTAACCAGGTTCAACGTCAGGCCGTTAAAATACATCAACACAAAAGTAGCAATAATCGACACCGGCATGGCTAGGCCGATAACTAGAGTGCTGCGCAGGTTGCGCAGAAAAAAGTACAACACGAGCAGCGCCAAAAGCCCCCCGGACAGCGCCATATTCAGCATGTTGCCTACTGACTGGTTGATGAACGCCGCCTGGTCAAAGATAGTACCGATGCTCGCTCCTGTCGGCAAATCACCTTCCAATTCCTGCAGCGTCCTGTTCACCGCTGCGGAAACGCTGACCGTATTGGCCCCGGACTGCTTGTAGATGGCCACAGAGATCCCTGGTTTGCCGTTTAAGCGCGTCAGCTGCAGTTCTTCTGTGAAGCCATCTCTTATCTCAGCTACGTCCCGCAGATACAGAGTGCCGACAGGCGTTGCCCTCAGCACCAGAGTTTCCAGATCGGCCACGCCGCCAAACTCGCCCAGCGAGCGCACCTGCAACTCTCTGGCCCCCTCCGCCAGACGGCCGGCAGAAACATTTAGGTTTTCCATGCGTAGCACCTGACCGAGCTGCTCCAGCGTCATCCCGTGATGAGCCAAGCGCGACGGGTCGGCGAGGATCCGGATTTCCCGCTCCACGCCGCCTGTCACCGCCGCCGAAGCCACACCCTCAATCCGCTCCAGACGCGGCTTCACTACCTCCTCGGCCAAGCGCTTCAGCTCTGCCGGGTCGGCCTCCCCCGTCACCGACAGCCAGAGAATCGGCATCAGGGCCGGGTCAAACTGGAACACTGTCGGCGTCTGCACCTCGTCAGGGAGCAAACCTTTGACTAGATCAATCTTTTCGCGCACCTCCAGCGCCCGGAAGTCTAGGTCCGCGCCCCAGGCAAACTCCAGCATCACCGTTGCCGCCCCTTGGCTGGAGGTAGAAGTGAGGCGTTCGATTCCCGGCACAGTGGCCAGCACCTCTTCCAGCGGCCTAGTCACCATCGCCTCTACTTCTTCCGGCGATGCTCCCTCGTAAGCAGCAAAAACAGCCATCATGGGGAAATTCATCTCCGGCAGCAAATCTACCGGCAGGTTAATAAAAGAGAAAGCGCCCAGTACCAGTACGATACAGACTGCCATCAACACGGCAACCGGCCGCTTGAGGGCCAAAGCAGGTAAACTCAAGAGTCTCCCCCCACTTCCACCAGCACCGTCGCGCCATCATTCAAGAACTGCTGCCCGGCCGTAATCACCGTCTCCCCTGCAGCAAACCCCGTAACAATTTCGGCAAAACTCTCGTCCTGGAGCCCCACCGTCACTTCTCGGCGCACCGCCTTACCGTCTTTAATCGTAAAGGCAAAGTAGCGCCCCTCCTGCTGCAGCACCGCTGCACGCGGCAGCAGAACCGCCTCCGCCCTTTCATCCACCGCCAGCCGTAAGCGTGCAAACATCCCCGGCCGTAAGCCCTCCGCCGATGCCATCCGTGCCTTTACCAGAAAGGACCTAGCGCCAGCCGCAGCACTGGGGGCTACCTCCTGCACTTCTCCGTCCAGCGTCACACCTACGGCGGGCACTTCCACCTCCACAGCCATGCCGGGCGAAAACAGCCCGACAGCCTGTTCCGTCAGCCTAGCCGTTACCGTTACGCCGTCTAGTCCGACCAGCGTTACTACCGGCACCCCAGGCGAAGCCATATTACCAGCTTGAGCGTTTACCGCCACCACCAGGCCGGCCACCGGCGCCACAATCCGGGCATGGTTTAAATTGAGCCGCGCCAGCTCCAGCCCCGCTTCCGCCTGCCGAACCTGCGCTGCCAGCACCTGCACCTGACCCTCGCCACGCTCAAAGATAGCCAGCTGTTCCCGGGCTAGGCTATACTGGCTTTCTGCCACCTGCGCCTGCAGGCGTGCGCCCTCCAGCTGCTGCAGAGCAATTGCTCCCTCCCGGTAAAGCATCTCCATCCGCCCAAGTATGCTCTCAGCGTTATTGTAGCTGGCCTGCGTCTGCCGGACAGCCGCCTGCAGTTGCGCCAGCGCTCCACCGACCTTGGCGTTTTGCAGATTGGCACGGGCCATCTCTGCCGCCGCCTCGGCCTGCCTGACGGCTACCGCCTGTGCCTGTGCCTCCAACTCCACAAGCAGGTCCCCCTTGCGCACTTCCTGGCCCACCGTCACCGCCACCCTGACGACCAGCCCGGCCACCTTTGGCGTTACTTGTGCCTCACTGCCAGCGGCCACCTCTCCGCTGAAACTGACCGTCTCGCGGATAGCGCCCACGGCCGCCTGCTCAACCCGTACCGGCACCGCTTCCGGCACCGCCACCGGCTCCGCCCCGCCGCGTCCGCAGCCGGTAATCAGCAACGCCAGCAGCCCCATAATCACCAAGACAACTACCCTGCGCCTCATCAACATCCTCCTCTGCCCTTCCGACCGACTGACCGGTCGGTCGGAAGCTGACCGCATCTCCCTGACACTATTCTACCCGTGCTCCCAGACGCTGTCAACATCAATAATTCCCCACTAATTCGAGGTAGAAGGAGACTCCGGTTATCTAGTTGTGCGAACCGTTTACTGAACAAAAAAAGACCGTCGGGTAACAACGGTCATTTTTATCTTAATTTGCCTTTAGCTTTCCAGCCAGAAGGTAACCGCTTTCTTATCCCTAGAGGTGCTGTGCATCCCAGCCAACTGTCTGATTAGCCCGTTCATCGCGCCATACAGTTCTTCCGCCTCCGCGCCCCGAGCATCCAGAGCTTTAGCCGCCAGTTGCCGGTACTGCTCCAGCTTCTGCCCATATTCACTGCTGACGTCCTCTGTCACATGCCGCTCATCAAGCACCCGGCCAAGATTGAGATTCAGTGCCTCCGTAACAAACCTGCTGGATAACAGGTAGGGCACTTCGTAGCGATACACCTTGATTAGCCGCCCGTCCGCGGCAAGCATTTCACTTACCGCTACCGGATCCAGTCCCTGCCTCCCGGCCACCTCCACCAGCCGCCTGGATGCTTCATCAAGCCGCGTCACGGCCACTTTTAACAGCACGCCCTCGGTTACACGGCGCTGCTGTACAAACACTTCAGGTCCTGGGATGGTCACCGCAGCAAGCGAGGCCACCATTACCTGCCGCTGCCGCTCCGGCGTCGGGTGCTTAACGTCTGCAGGCTGTTCCACCAGCGGCTTGGACTGCGGTTTTGCCTCAGCCCTGGGTGCTGGCTTAACGGGCACGATAAACACTTCCGGCTTAGAGATCTGCGGCTGTTCGTCCGCGTCAGGCAAAGAAGCAGGCGGTATTTCCATTATCTGGTCAGAGCCGGCTGCCGGCCCCGAAGGCAGCGTTACCTGGCTACCTTCTCCTAAATATCGCCCCACCAAAATACTGTTCATGCCTAGCAAAAAGAGGAATGAAGCGGCCAGAGCCAGCGACCTGAGCGGTAGCCGCCCGAAGCGAGGCACACGTTCGGCCTGCAACCGGTCCATCACCCGCATGGCAAACCCTTCCGGCGCAGAGACAGTGTTCCTGCCCCTGCCGTCCCGCAAGACAGTCAGGATAGTTTGCAGTTCGCCGACTTCCCGGGCGCAAGCACGGCAAACGTCTAAATGCCGCAGAAAATCCGACTCCCCCGCCGCCAACTTCCCATCCAGCCACAAAGAAGCCCTGCTGCTTACCTCCTTACAGTCCACGCCACCGCCTCCTTCCCTCCATAATCTTATGTTTCTTTCTTCTCTGCGGTGCACGCCAGGCCATCCGCCGCCACGTGAACCCCTAGCTCCCTGGTTCGCCCGGTCATCGCCTTGCGCAAAGCTTCCCGCGCCCGGCTCAGGCGCGAGCGCACCGTCCCCAGCGAGCAGCTTAGCAACGACGCTATCTCCTCGTAGGTATAATCTTCCAGCTCGCGCAGGACCAGCACGGCCCGCTGCTCTTTAGGCAACCCCTCTAGCGCCTGCTGCAGCACCTCGCCCAACTCTTTGTCCAGCAGCAGCTTTTCCGGCTCACCGTCCAGCGTAGGCACTTCCCGCCGCATAGTACCTTCAGTTGTAACTACCGGCTCATCAAGCGAGATGACCGCCACAGCAGTCTTACGCCGACTGTTCAGCCACAAGTTAACAGTAATCCGGTGCAACCAGGTGCCAAAATCAGCCTCGCCGCGGAAAGCATGTATGCCGCGGTATGCCCTGATAAACACTTCCTGGGCCAAGTCTTCCGCGTCCAGCGGATCACCAGCCAAGCGCCGGGCCAAGACGTAAACTCTGTCCTGATATAGCAGAACAAGCTGTTCGAAGGCAACCAGGTCCTTTTTTTGGGCCCGGCGAACCAACTGACTGACAGCTTCCACAAGCCTAACTCCTCTGTCAGTGCCGAACCCCTGCCCCATACCCTGTTAGACACTTCCCCTTGCGGCAAAAGTTCCTGGACACTACCGTTTTTTTTAGTATAACAAAAAATAGTCTAGGCGTCATGGCCAGATTTTCCCAGCTAGAGCGCCCAGCGCAGGAATAAGTTTTCTAGAAAGGGGCGGCTATCTTATGGAGCAAGCTACCGGACCACTACCCGGCGCCCCGGAGCCAAACCCTCTAGGCGGGGGTTGCGAATGACCTGCTCTCCTGGCTGCAGCCCCTCTGTAATAACTGTTTCTTCCTCTGTTTCCAATCCTCTCTCCACCGCCTGCAGCTCCGCCCGCCCCTCCCGGATCACAAAAAGCGCCTCCCCGTCACCATGGGGAAAGAGAGCTGTTTTCGGCACTACTAGCCGTCCTTCTTCCCGCCTGGCAGTAAAAGTCACTTCCAGGGCAGTCCCTGGCCGCAGCTTTTCCAGCTCACCAGCCAATTGGATGGTAGTTTTAATTCTCTGCTCGACAATACCCAAAGGAGAAATCCTTTCTTCTGCCGCTGCCGCCACTTTTTTCACGGTTCCTCGGAAGAACTCTTCTCCCGCCGGGCCTTCCAGGACTGTCTGCACCGTCATTTCCGGGGAAACTTGCCGCGCATCGGCCGCTAGGAGATAAACTTCCAGCTGGTAGTAATCAGGCAGAAAGAGGGTCACCAGGGGCGCTCCCGGCGCGACTATCGCCCCCTCTTCGGTCCGCACCTCCCGAACCAGACCTGCTATGGGAGCCTGCAGCTTCGCCTCGGAAATCTGGTATTCCAGCAAAGCAATCTGGGCCTCCAGCGACTGCATTAGCCCGCTAAAATACTCCCCCGTCCCTGTCGGCGGCAGAGCTTGCTCTTTAAGCAGGGCCAGCGCCTGCTCCTGCTGAGCAACGAAAAGCTCCGCCTGGGCAACAGCACTGTTGGCCCGCTCCCAGTCTCTTTGGCTTAAGGCTCCCTCGCGGTACAGGAACTCAGCCCGCGCCTGCTCTGCCTTTACCGCTGCCAGTTGTTCCCGAGACTGGTCCACAGCCAACTGTTGCCCTACGGCCTGAGCGAAAGCCTGTGTCCTTTGACCCCTAACGCTTTTCAGTTGGGCGCGCAGACTGGCCAGCTGATAACCCCACTCCCTGGTATCCATGCGAACCAGTAGCTCTCCCTTTGCTACACTGTCGCCTTCGCTCACCAAAACCTGGGCTACTTTCCCTCCAGCGGCGGCAGCTACCGTCCTCTCCTGCACCGGCGTCACACGACCTTCCTCGCTAAAGGTCAAAGACAGCGTCCTAGGCTCCGCCGCCAGCGCCTCCACCGGAAGAGGCCTCAGCGCCAAACTAACATAATAGGCCGTTATCGCGAGGAGCATAAGCAATCCCAGTGCAAAGCGGATTTTTCTCTTCACCATCCATACCTCCTTAAAGTAACCGTCAGCCGCCGGAGTAGCCTGCCTAGCCTTAGTCCCTTTCCTTCAGAACCTCTACCAGGCTAAACCCTCGGATCTGCCTGAGCAACGTCCCTTGGGCCAACAACATAAAGCAGACAGTACCAGCAAAAGCTATAAGGAAGGAATTGGGCTCAAAGATGACCGGAAGAGTAAAAAGATCACTGCCCATAACCCGGGCCAAGGAGCGGATCAGTTGCAGGGTAAAGGGGATGCCGACCAGCATAGCCGCCAGGCTGAGCAGCCACTGCTCAAAGGTTAGAACCTGCAAGACCTCCGCTGGTGTCATCCCCAGCACCCGCAAGCTGGCCAATTCCCGTTTCCGTTCCGCCAAAGCGACGATACTGAAGCTGTAAATTACGGCAAAGCCTGTAATAAACGCAAAAACGGCCATGATCCAGATTGTAAACCCATAAGTCTCCATCATTTCTGTAAAGTTCGCCAAAAGTTGATGCCTGTTTTCCACTAGAGGCGACTGCGCCGCCTCCCGGTATTTGTCTGTGATAAGCGGCAAAGCCTTTTCCTCTGCCACCAGCAAAGCAGAGGTAGCCAGCTCTCCCTGGCCCAGTACCCGGCTTAAGGCCTCCCTATCCATATAAGCATTAATACCCATATACTGGGGGATAATGTCATGCACGGGCAGGGTTACGGGATCACCCCTGGCCAGTCCGCTATCGAAGGTAATAATTGCTCCTTCCCTGGCCCCCAGAGCCTCCGCCAACTGGCTGGAAAGGACGATTCCCCCCTCCGGCAGAAGCACCCGTCGTCCATCTTTACCCAGAAGGTTAAAAAGCTCGCCCCCCCGTCCCAAACCAATAACCACAGTCTCCCGCTCCCGCCAGCCATGCTTTAAGGTGGCCGGCGCCTCCAGCAGCATTTCCACTCTTTTTATTCCCGGTAAGTCCAGCAACTCTCTTCTGGCTTTAGTAGCCGGCAGCGGGCTGTTAAAGGTAATTTTAAGGTCATGGGTCTGCACCTTAGTCATCTGGTCAACGATCATCACGGAAATAATATTGTTAAAATAGCCCGTCACAGCAATCATACTAAAACAAAAGGTTATGCCCACGAAGGTAAAAAAACTGCGTTGCTTATAGCGGAACAAGTTCCTGGTAGACATTTTCCCCTGCACTGTGAGGTTCTGCCAGAACCAACGCCAGCGCTCCAGATAAATGCGCCGTCCGGAAGGAGGGGCCGACGGTCGCATGGCCTCTGCCGGCAGGAGCAGCATGGCCTGGCGGCTACCGAAATAACCGGCCAGGAGCGCAAATCCGGTTGACAGCAGAAGCCCCAGGAGCACATAGTCGAAGGTAATCCGTCCCTGCAACCCCGGCAGGTGAAAAAACTCCTGGTACATCCCGGTCAGGGGAAAGGAAAGCCAAAGGCCGGACAGGCTGCCGAGCAGGCCGCCGGCCAGACCGATTATCACGGGATAGGACAGATAATGAGCCTGAATTTCTCGACTGCTGTAGCCAAAAGATCTAAGCGTCCCGATTTGCCCCCGCTGCTGTTCAATAATTCTTTTTAATAAAATATAGAGAATAGCTGCCCCTACAGCTAAAAACAGCAAGGGCATCGTGTTGGCCGTTACCTCAACGCTGCTGAGTTCCTGGGTGAGAATGAAATTGCTCACTTGGTCTTTAGCCGGGTAAAGAGCCAGCAGGCCGAAACGCTCCAGCCTGGGCCGCAGCCAAGATTCCACATTTTGGTAAGAATATCCCGGTTTAAGTTGGAAGACCAGCCGATTAACCTGAGCCTCTTCCCCCGCTAGGTTGCGCATGACCGGCAAAGGAAGATAGGCAATACCGAAGCTTTTCGGGTCGGGGAACAAATCCTGGGCGGTGCGCATCTGGTAGATAAATTCCGGGCTTTGGGCCTGGCCTCGGACATTTAAAACCACTTTTCTGCCACCAATAATAACTGGAAGCTCCTCGCCTATTTCCAGATCATGGGCCGCTAAAAACTGCGGATCAACCCAGATGCCCGGCAGATGAGGATCAAGGGGCAGGCCGTCTAACAGCTTAACCGTGACGATGGGCTTTTCCTGGCCGGTCTCGACAGTTACCAACCGGAGAAAGGTGTTTTCTTCCCGTCCGGGGAAGATAACTCGCACATCCTGCACCATCCGCCCTTCCATCCTAGCAATGCCGGGCAGGGCAGCCAGCCGACGGATTTCCGCCTCTGTTATCCCCCTCACTGTGGCGAACCCATCGGGAAAGCCATACTCGGCGTAGAAGCTTTCCTTCGCCTGCCAGAGATTAGCAGTCGTCAGGTTTAAAGATGTGTAAACCATCAGGCCGATCGTAATCACCACTAAGCAGGCTAGGTAAGCCGCTTTGTTTTCCAGAATGTCCCGCACCATTTTCCGCCACAGCACTACCAAGACACCTCCTCGGGGGGCAGCGGGTTTTCGTTCCTCCGTATCCGATCTAGGCGTCCGTCCCGCATATAGAGGACCCGGTCAGCCATGTCCGCTATACCAGCATTATGTGTAATCAGCACCACCGTCCGCTCCTGCTCTCTGTTGAACTTTCGCAGCAGCTTCAGCACCTGGATACCTGTCTCAAAATCAAGCGCCCCCGTAGGCTCATCACAGAGGAGAAACTCCGGGTTCTTGGCCACCGCGCGGGCCACCGCCACGCGCTGCTGCTCTCCCCCTGACAGCTGGGCGGGAAAGTGTTCCTGTCGCTCACCAAGGCCGACCTCTATCAGCACTTCCCTTGCTGATAAGGGACGGGCGGCAATCTCCGTAGCCAATTGCACATTTTCCCAGGCTGTCAGGTTAGGCATCAAATTATAAAACTGAAAGATAAAACCTACCGTCTCGCGGCGGTAGCGTGTTAAGCTCTTTTCATCCATGGCATGGAGAGGGCGCTGACGGTAAAACAGCTCCCCGGCAGAAACTTTATCCATGCCCCCCATAATGTTTAACAGCGTGCTCTTGCCGGAACCGCTCGGACCGAGAACGACCACAAACTCCCCGCGGCAAATCTGGATATCCACCCCTCTGAGGGCTTGCACCCGCACTTCCCCCAGCTGGTACCATTTGCTGAGCTTCCGTCCTTCAAGAATTACCTCCACAGGCCCCACCTCTTCTCGCCCAGCCTTTGCTCACGCCTCCGCCTGCTCCCGCTTACGCTTCTGCCTGGCCTAGCGGCAGCGCTGTTTCCCACAGCATCTGCCTTTTCACAATAGCATATCTTTCATCTTCCTTCAATGGTCCAATAATGCGCAACAACGAGCTTCCGTGCAGCAGGGATGGCGCCGTTTTTAGCGAATAAATTTCTGCAGAGACAGAGGAGGTTAAGGCGTGATAAAGCGGTGGAGGAAATGGCTTACCGGCGTTTTTTTGCTTGTTTTTTTGCTGGTCGGCCTCTATGCCTGGCGTCGGCCGGGCGGCTCTTTTTATGATGTAGTTATTTTTGGCGGCGGTCTTGGCGGCTGCGCGGCAGCGGTAAGCGCGGCCAAGGTAGCCCCGGAAAGAAGCGTACTACTGGTGGTGCCGGAGGCGGTCCTAGGTGGGCTTGGCTCCGTGGGAGGCCAGAACTTTTTCGATGTGCGCCTCTGGAGAGGGAGACTGATAAGCGGCGGTTCTTTTGCCCGCTGGTACGCACGTCTCGGGCAGTTTTACAATACGGAAGCGGCGGCGGAACTGCTGGCGGCCGAACTGTCAGCTCATGAAAACATTACGGTGCTGTACCGCAAAGACCTAGAGGCAGTGCAGAGCAGCGAAGGAAGGATCGTAGCGCTATCACTGCGGGAAGTGGTACGGGGCAGTGACGGGGCCATCGCTTGGGGCGAGGGGAGAAAAACGGTGCGCGGCAACGTGTTTGTGGACGCCTCGGAGGAAGGACGGCTAGCACGGCTGTCGGGGGTAGAACTGGTAGCGGGCCGGGGCGACTGGCCGGAAGAGTTTCTGCCGTCAGAGGAACGGGCGGGTGCCGCTAGGCAGCAGGCCGCTACGCTGATGTTTAAGGTACAGGGCGTAGCAGTGCCGGAGAGACAGGGAAGGTTTGGCGACATGGTTTTTGTGCGAGACAGCCGGGGGAGCTGGGGCATCTGGGGGGGCCGGGATAGTTATGCTACAGACGAGGTGGTGACAGCGTTTAACCGCGTTTACGGGCCGGCAGGCTTTGCCATCAAGCCGTTCAACATCGCTCAGAATGGCGCAGGAAGTAACGAGTGGTGGGTCAATATGCTGCTCGTCTTTAACGTGGATGGGCGGGCCCACCGGCGCGATTTGGGGACGGACAGCTTCCCGGCCGACCAGCGACCGGAACAAATGGACACCGATACGGCTTACGCTGCGGCTCGGGAATTTTTGTTAAATCCCGCCTTTTGGCAGGCTCTGCAGAGGTTCGCCTCTGCAGACGCAGAAACAGGACAGGTATACGGCTTACAAGAGGTCGAGCCAGTGCTGGACAGGTACGGGCGGCCAGTAACCGGGGCGGGCTTGTATCTGCGGGAGACGGTACATAGGCCCGGGGAGGGAACGGAGGAGTCGCGTTTTGCCCTGACACCAGCGGAGTGTCAGACGGCAGGGACCGGGCCGAGGGACGGGGGTGACTTGGATAACTATGTCGATCGGATAGGCCTAGCTTTTTACGCCATGGATATTAACGCCTATCTTTACACCGATTTGCTGGAGGGAGAAAAGTTTATCTGGCCAGTGACAGGTTCTCTACGGCCGGACTGGCTGGCGGCTGGCGGAGAGCCGAAAAACCCGGTCTACTTGCCTTACGAGATGCTGGTAACAGAAGAGGCGGAAAACCTGCTCCTGCCTGGGTACGGCACAGGGACTGCTTCGCTGGCCTGGGCAGCCATCAGGGTGCTACCCAACCTGACAGTGCTGGGAGAGGCGGCGGGAGCGGCGGCGGCGCTGTCCGTAGAAAGAAAAGTGCCGCCGTTCCGTTTTGGAGAAGCAGAGATCACTGCTTTGCAGGGTCTACTCAGAGAAATGGGTGCCGTGCTGGAAAAAGAGAGGTAAAAATTTTTACGGGAAGCAGGTGATATTTCAGCAGACAAAGAATACTTCCGTTAGGACGACGGAATCTGGGAGCAGACGGCTGAAGGGAGGCACAGCAAAAAAATTTGCTAGAAAGCTTTTCTACCCAGACACGTTCGCCTGAGCAGAAAAATGGGTAAGATATGTAGAGTAGAGCTTAAGGGCAATTTGCCCGATGGCGTATAAACAACTTGCAAAGAGGGGTAGACAGTTTGGATATGGGTAGGATTCTTTACATAGCGACAGTTGTGGTTTATTTTCTGGCGCTACTGCTTTTTGTGCGTCTGCAATTCTGGAGATTATGGTCGGAAAAAACTTACTGGCGCAGGCGGCCAAAGCTGGCTGCGGAAGCGTTGCAGGAGTTGGCCGGTGAGCAAGGCTTGCCCTTCATCTCCATACTAGTGCCTGCCTACAACGAATCGGAGGTCATCGGTAACACCATCGAGCACTTGGCCGGGTTGAATTACCCAGCGGACAGGCTGGAAATCATTGTTGTTACTGATGAGAAGGAACTGCTGGCCCGGGAGGGTCTGACTACTCAGGAGGTAACAGAGCGCAAGTTTAAGGAGTTAGCGGAAAAGAAAGGGTTACCGGCTCTGCGCCACCTGGTAGTACCAGAAGACTTTGACGGGCAGCTGGGGGGTGTCTGCCTAGGCAGATCGATACCTTCCACAAAAGGACGGGCGCTGAATTTTGCCCTGCCGCAGCGTGACAGGCAGACGGACATCTGTGCTTTCTACGACGCGGAGAGCCGCCCGGACAGAGAGGCCCTGATGTATGTGTCTTACCGCTGGCTGACGAGTAAAGGTCAGGTTCGTCTCTGGCAGGGGCCTGTCTATCAAGTGCGCAATTTTTTCCAGCTTTACCCGATCAATAAAGTAGCCGCCCTCTACCAGTCCATCTCACATGAATGGGCCCTGCCGGTACTAATGAAACATCTTCCTTTTGCCGGGGGCACCAATTTGTTTGTGTCCAGTGACTTGCTGGAGGAAATCGGCGGGTTTGACCACCACTCACTAACTGAAGATCTGGAGCTAGGCATCCGCTCTTATGTAGAGGCAGGAGCCTGGCCCGAGTATATTCCTTACCCCAGCACAGAGCAAACGCCAGCCACTTACCGCGCTTTTTTCCGCCAGCGGCTGCGGTGGGGTAGCGGCTATTTGCAGGTGATGGAAAAACTGCGGCAGACCCGCGCACAGACACCGGTGAAAGAAAAGAGACGTCTGTCAATGCTGCGGCTCCTGTTCTGGAAAGGTCCGGTGGAATGGCTCTTTTTCCAGGTTATGATCATCTTTCCGCCGCTTGCTTTTGTGCTTAGCTTATTCGGACAAGTGGACCCGCGGCTTCTGTTTGCTGAACTGGGCATAATTATCAATGCTACAGTGGCAATCTATTTCCTCTTTACTTTCGAACGCCTGCGCCACTTCCAGCCGTTCATTGACCTAGCTCTAGCGCCTCCGGGTTGGCTGCGGCGCACTTTAGCCCTCTCTCATTTGCTCCTTCTGCCGGTAGCAGGCTTTTTCTTCATCGCGCCTTTCACCATGTCCCTAGTGCTGAAGGCTCTCCACCGACAGCCGGCAGCTTGGGTAAAGACACCACGTACCAAAGAAGCCACCTCCCGATAGGAGGCGGCTTCTTTTTATTTTAGGTGCGCCCGGCATGGGCGATAGCTTGGCGGTGAAAGTCCGCTATGGGCTTGGCAGTGGGAACCATTAGCCAATGGCAAGGGTGTCCACCGCGAGGTGGAATCTGAAGGAAGCCGGAGGCAAAGTCCCGGCCTGATGAACAAGAACCGCATACAAGGCTGAATTGGGGCGGACGAGTTTGCCTAACAAAACTAAGTCCGACACTGCACGAGCCCTATACAGTAGATGCGG